>JAICHC010000448.1 GCA_025922795.1 Candidatus Binatia bacterium
CCATCTCGCCGCGGAAAAACTCCAGTCGAGATGAAATCAAGGGAAAGAACATCTCCCGCCAGCCGCAAAGGCGCAAAGCGACACGCCCGATGTGTCATCCCGAACGGGACGTGAGGGGTCTAAGAAGGATCCTCTCTTCGTTCGAAATGACAAGCGGAATGACCTTCGCGCCTTAGCGCCTTTTGCGGGACAAATTCGTTATCCGATAAGGAGACCATCGTTATGGCAAAAACGGAACTCAAAATCATCGGCAGCAGCCCGGCCCGCTTGGGCGGCGTCGAGCGCGTGGTCGGCAAGGGCGTCTACGGCATTGACCTCATGCTCAAGGATCAATTGCATGGCGCGATCCTGCGCAGCCAATATGCCCATGCGAAGATCGTCAGCATCGACACCAGCGAAGCCAAGAAAATTCCCGGTGTGCACGCCGTCGTAACCGCCGAGGATGCGCCCAACGTGCGCTACGGCCGGAGCTACATCGACCGCCATATTCTCGCGCGCGGCAAGGTGCGCTTCATGGGCGACCCGGTCGCCGCCGTCGCCGCCGAATCGCCGGCCATCGCCAGGCAGGCGTTGAAAAAGATCAAAGTCGTCTACGAACCGCTGCCGGTGGTCATCGATCCGGAAGAAGCGACCAAGGCGGATGCGCCGGTTCTGCACGATGACATGCCGTTGCCGAAAACCATTCCCGCGGATTCGGGCATGAAGAACGTCTGCGGCCACGCGGTCGTCAAAGTCGGCGACGCCGAGAAGGCGATGGCCGAAGCCGATGTGGTGGTCGAGGAAGTTTACGAAACCAAGATGATCCACCCGCAGTATCTCGAGCCGCGCATCGCCGCGGCACAGATGGAGCCCAACGGCCGGCTCACCGTCTGGGCCAATGCCCAGGCCCCGTTCCCGGTGCGCCAGGAAACGGCCAAGACGCTCGGCCTGCCGCTCAACAACGTGCGCGTGATCTCCGCCGGTCTGGGCGGCGGCTTCGGCGGCAAGGGAAGCGGCATCACTTCCGGCGCCGCCGTCGAACCGATCTGCGGCCTGTTGGCGATCAAAGCCAAACGGCCCGTGATGATCGTCCTCGACAAGGCCGAAGAAACCATCTCGACGACCATTCGCGCCGGGGCGAAGATGTATATCAAGACCGGCGTAAAGAAAGACGGCACCATCCTCGCCCGCACCGGCAAAGTATTTTACGACGCCGGCGGCTACTCCGGCTTCGGCGTACAGGCGGGCGGCCGCTGCACCAACATGCTCGGCGGCTGGTACCTGATGCCCAACTGTCATATCGATGGCTACAGCGTTTACACCAACAAGCAGGTGTGCGGACCGGTGCGCGGTCCCGGCGGACCGCAGGCCGCTTTCGCAGTGGAATCGCACATGGACTCCATCGCCGCCAAACTCGGCATGGATCCGACGGAATTCAGACTGAAAAATATGCCAAAAGCCGGCGACAAGATCGTCGGGGTGCCCAAACTGCGCGACGTTTCGCTCGGCGAGACGATCAAGATCGCCAAGGAAAAAATCGGCTGGGGCAAAGTGAAGCTGGAAAAGAACCAAGGCATCGGCATCGCCACCGGCTCATGGATCGAAAGCGCGGGTCCCGGCGGCGGCTCGATCGTAAAAGTCAACGAAGACGGATCCGTGACGGTGCACATCGGCAAGATCGACATGGGAACCATTCCTGGTTTCGGGATTCCTTTGATCGTCGCCGAGGAACTTGGCATACCGGTGAGCGATGTGACCGTGGTCAATGTCGATACCGACGCCAGCCCGTGGGACGCGGGCACGGTCGGCAGCCGGGGAATCCTGGTTTCCGGCGGCGCGACGCGGCTCGCAGCCATCGACGCGCGCAATCAGATTTTCAAGATGGCAGCCCGCAAGCTGGAAGCGAGCCCGGACGATCTGGAGATCATCGACAAGCAGATCCGGGTCAAAGGCACGCCGGCCAAGAGCGTGCCTCTCGCTACCGTCGCCACCGACGCGCACAACGTCATCGGCGAAGTCATCGGCCGCGGCTACTGCGACAACCTGGAACTGATGGCCGAAGAAAAAGCCCACGGCAGCTCGCAGCCGTTCACGACGCACGCCTGCATCGTCGAGGTGAGCCCCGATACCGGCAACGTGAAGATTCTGAAATACGTCGCCGTCCACGATATCGGCCAGCCGATCCACCGCGCTGCCGCCGAAGGCCAGATCGAAGGCGCCGCCGCCATGAGCATCGGCCAGGCGCTCTGCGAACAGGTGGTCTTCGACCAGGACGGCCGCACCATGAACCCGTCTTTCGTCGATTATTTGATGCCGACCATCAACATGATGCCGCGTATCGAGACGACCTTGGTCGAAGGCTTTCCTGGCTCCGGTCCCTACGGCGCCAAAGGCGCCGGCGAGATCGCCTGCGTCCCGCCCATGGCGTGCATCGCCAACGCCATCTTCAACGCCACCGGCGTGCGGATTAACAAATTACCTCTCAGCCCGGAGAATGTGCTGCGCGGACTGAAGGAGGCGGGGAAAGCGTAAACAGGCCGATTACAAACCAGCCAGACGTGTAGGGGCGGGTTTGAAACCCGCCCCTCTTCGTTTTGGGGCAATTTAAGCAATGCCGACTATAAGCGTTTGCGACCATAGCCCGCGGCACTTTCATGCGGAATACCAAGGACAAAACGCCACATTTGATTTAATGGCAAGCTACTCGAAGGTGAGATTGATTCTCGAACCGCGAAAGATCTCATCAAAAAAATGGGCACGCCTTCATAAGGCGGAACTTAACAAGAACTGGGAGCAAATGCGGCAAAAGAAACAATTCGTGAGAATCGAGCCATTGAAATAGAAGTACGGATGCTACCTTCAGTAACAAAAGCAAAATATGTGCGAGACTACCTGATTGAGGTGAAGTTTAATGACGGCACCAAAAAGGTGATCGACTTCGAGCCGTGGCTCACCGGACCGATATTCAGACCGTTGAAGAGCAAAGTTTACTTCAGAAAGTTTTTTATCGATGGCCCGACCATCGCATGGCCGAACGGCGCCGACATCGCGCCGGAAACACTTTACGAAGCGGAGGCCGTGAAACTAACCAGTGAATCAAAACTCCGGCGTGTGGGTTAGCAGGCCGCTCAACAACAGTAGAACATGCTTCGACTCGCTCAGCATGCACGGACTCTTCGCAACAATTTTAACTCAAAATCCGCTCGTCCTGAGCCTGTCGAAGAACTCAGGACGTTTCACCAGCCTGTTAGGCGAAGCAAACATCTATTCAGTGCCTGGATAGCGCGGACTCACACACTGAACTGCGCAATCAGCTCGTCTTCCGGGTCCGCGCCGAGACCTGGGCCCTGCGGGACTTCGACTCCGCCGTTGATCACAGGCACGGTCCTGGCGAACGGAGTAGCGCCGAAGTCGGCGAACATCCGCTCGAGCGGAGACTGTTTGTCCTTTGACGCCGTGCAGTGAAACACCGCTAGAAAAGCCGCATCACTCCACGGCGGCACGGAATTGACACCCTGGAGACCGGCGTAATATACCCGGCTATGGAGGTACCTCCCATGTCAGCGAACGGTTCCAAGTCGGCAAAAGTCCGCGCCCAACTGAATCACCCGATCATCGACACCGACGGCCATACCGTCGAATTCACGCCGGTGTTTTTCGACTACATCAAGGAAATCGGCGGCGCGGGCATGATCGAGCGCTACAAGAAAGCGGTCGGCAGCCGCTCTAACAACCGCTGGATGGAACTATCGGAGGAAGAACGGCGCTACACCCGCGCGACCTGCCCGCCCTGGTGGGCGCGGCCGGCGAAAAATACGACGGATCGAGCGACCGCGTCGTTGCCGCACTTGCTTTACCAACGCATGGATGAGTTGGGCCTGGATTTCGCGGTGCTCTATCCCACCTTCGGCTTGACCGAACCGCCGCGCATCGACGAGGAAGAAGTGCGCCGCGCCTCCTGCCGCGCGCTCAACACCTTTCA
>JAICHC010000449.1 GCA_025922795.1 Candidatus Binatia bacterium
ATTAACGCCACTGGATAATTCCCCGTAACTGACGTGTCAAATAGTTACTTCTTATGACCTTAATAGGCAAACACTATGCTGTCACCATCTTAAGGCGCAGGATGATGACGACATGCGCGACCCCGTGGGCGCCGCGCGGCATGCGAGAAGAGCGTTGGCCGAGAACGATACGGTCATGCCTTTGGCGAGTTCCGAAAAGCTAAGGCCGCGCCGTTCAATTTGATACTCGAAGCGAAGGTTTAGAGGCAAATAGCCGGAGCTTGATGCGGATGCCGTCGATGCCAGGGTTGCTCACGATCACGAGCTTGCCTGCCGCTAATTCCAAAGTCGCTCTGAGGCGATGGCCGCGCCGTCGGCCAGCGACTTGAGCTTGGCCCATGCGATGCGCTTCCCGCCAAGTGACCGGGAGCGGCAAAACCTGATTACGCTGGTTAACAATTTAACAGGCAGAATTGCCGCTCGGTCAAAGAGCCACCAATTTCCCACAGATTGATCTGATCACTTTTGCGCTACTCAGCTCTCTCTCGAGTTTCGGGGTATGTGGATTGCTCAGAGTCAACTAGCCGGGGAGAAACCGCAGCCCGATCTACACCTTGGATGAAATCCGCCCCGGCGCCCATATGAGGCACCAACGCGGCGGGATATACCGGATGAGAGAAAGAAGAATTTATATGAAAAAATGTCTTTTTCTTCTTTTCATTCTCTATTCTCTTTTTGTTGCCTCCTCTGTACCAGCGGCCGCCGAGAGTCAAACATGGAAGTTACGACCCGGCGACAATCTTGACATCATTGCGACGACTCTCGAAATTCCCAGAGAAGAAATTAGACAAAACAATCCCGGGGTTTTGGAGAGCAATCTCCAAATCGGCCAAAAGCTAAAACTGCCGCTTCGCTCCTATCCGGAGATTAAGGCGCTGGAAGAAGCACTGGGCAAAAAAGATCAGCAGATTGCAGAGCTTGAAAGAAAAACCCGTGGTTTGGATCAACACATCGCCGGCTTAGAATCACAAATCGCTAGCGCAGAATTACAGTTGCGTTGGCATCCCATTTGGCTTTGGGGATTCTGGATTTGTTTCGGCGGTATGGCATTCATAGTTTCCGGCGCGTATTGGATTTTTCGCCAAACGCACCCGCGGGTTTTCGAGCAACCACATGACCGGTCGATCCGAGACTTAAGAATAAGCCAAATACGAGTGCGGTCATCATTTGCCGACGACGGAGAAGGTGCGAGCAGCCGTGGAGGCCAGCGGCAGCCGTCACTGAAGCGCTTGCCGCACACCCGTTAACTGGAACGGCTCGTTCTCTGGGTGCTGCCTCCCCTCCCCCCTTACCTGACGGGCGTTCCCCTTGGTCGCGGCTAAATTGCGACGATCCCCGATTTCGCGAGCCAGATCCGCAGCGGGCTTGTGCGCACTCCCCAGCGGACGCACTGCTTCTCTTTTTGAACTCCGGGCTGAAGCTCTTGCGCTTCGTCCTCGAACAGCTTTTCAGGGGCTTTGACCTCTTGTCGGTATCTGACAAACCCGAGCTAGCTCAAATTTGACCCCACTCAGCCATCAACGGCAAAGTAGCGGGCCGCTTATTTAGCCTGTCTGCTTCGTTGCCGGTCAAATGCCTGTTCGGGTACAATTCACGCTTACGGCCCATGGACACTACGTCGAGCCAATTTGGTCGCTGTGCTAATTGCGGCGTCACGCTCCCTCCCGAGACTACGCGGTGCCCGAGTTGTAATACCCCGGCGCCCGTACCGGTAGAAACTCGAAAGCGGTCTGCTCGCGAGAGTCCATGGCGACGGCGCCACCTCCGGCATCTGCTCATCGCAGCGATTCTATTCATGCTGCCCCATGTGCCGCAGCTGCGGAACCTTGTACCCTATAGGTTACTGTTCTGGCGCTCTCCTCTGGTTCTTGAAGCGGTCACCCGCGCCAACCAGCACCCCGGAACCGAAGCGTTGCTGGGCAAACCGGTCAGCGCCGGCTTGTTCTCGCGAGGTTGGATCAAGAGCGACGAGACCGGTTGGAGCGAAGGAAAAATCTGGATCCCGGTAACTGGTGTGAGATCCAGCGGCACGATTTACGCGCGGGGCGGACAAGCCGATGGACCGTGGGTATTCTCCGAGCTGCGCCTCGTGGGTGCCGACAGCCAGGCGCTCGATTTGCTCGCGCCGGTCGCACAGCCGTCTTTGGCTTCGCGCAAAAGCGACGCGCGAATCTACATCGTTCCGATCGGCGATGTCCAAGGACTCGGCCTGGAGGAGTTGCCGGCATTCTACCGAATCTATCACGGTTTGTCCGTTCAACTTCTGGAGCCGGTGCCGCTCGATGACAAGGCGCGCAATACCGCGCGAAAGCAATTGATTTTCGGTGAACTGATCCGGCTCATGCACGCGCGCTATCCGCAACTGGCCAAGGACAAGTCGGCTTTCCTCATCGGCGTCACCGATGAGGATATGTACATGGAGACTGTCGACTGGAATTTCGCCTACACCGCTTATCGAGCGGAGCAGCGCGTCGGCGTGGTATCGAGCGCGCGCTTCATACCTTATCCGCTGTCGGGCAACGAAACCCTGCTGCGGTCCCGGATCCGAAAGATGGTGAGCCGGACCATCGGGTTCGTGGTCTTGGAGCTTCCGCGCAACAACGATCCATCGAGCGTCATGTACCGCGACCTCTACGGCCGGGCCAGCGCCGATCTCATGTCGGATAGCTTCGAAGGACTGGGCTCACGCGCGGTGGTCGATGAGTTCCGGAACGCACACGGGATGCGGCCCGTGCAGGCGGAAATTCCTTCCGAAGCCGCCAATTTTGACCTTTCCAAGGTGGACGGCCGCTACCCCTGCGTGCGCGTCATCAAGGGAAAGGGCGGCCAGGGCCAAACACTCGACGTCAAAATAACCAAGTGTCTGCCGCGGCTTTATCTGGACACCGAAGTCGATGAAATCGAAATTGATCTACGCATCGGTAATTTGATCATGAGGACAACCGACTTGCTCGTCTCCGGCGCCATGCCGCTCGCTGTCACGCGCTGTTACCGGTCCTGGGCGAACGTCGATGATTCCTTCGGCCGCAATACCACCCTTTCCTGGGATCTCTACCCGACCGGCAGCCGCCAGCCGTATACCTACATCGACGTGAACACCTGCGGCAACCAGCTTCACTTTCGCCGCATTTCCAAGGGCACCGGTTATGCGGATGCGGTTTACGAGCACCGCGCCACCGCCACGCCTTTTCTCGGCTCCCGTTTCAGTTGGAACGGCAACGGCTGGGATCTCAAGCCGCGCGACGGTTCGCTTTATGTTTTTCCCGAATCGTACCACGGCAAAAAGGCGATCGACGGCGCCCTGATTCATTTTCGCGATGGCCAGGGCCGAACCGTAAAGCTGGAGCGAACCGAGCGTAGGAGCTTGAAGCGAATCAGTTCGCCTGACGGGCGATTCGCCGCCTTCCAAACCGACTCGGCCGATCGAATCTATCGAATCGAAGACGACCAAAAGCGCAGAGTCGACTACCTCTACGATCACGGTGGACGACTAGTCGAGGTCAGAGGACTCCGCGGCGTCCGGCGGTTCGAGTATGGATCGACCTATCTAATCAAGATTGAAGAGGATGGCCGGCCGCTTGCCGAATTCGACTACGAGCGTCGCAGGATCACCGAACTCAAATTAGCGGACGGCCGGACTTACCGGTTTGACTACGAATATGACCGCGCCGATCCAAAGCGAATCGTAAGATCCGTCGTCATACGACCCGACCGCACCGTCGCTCGATTCGACGTCGCCCAACTGAACGACAGAAAAAGATGAAGAAGGTTCCATGTCGAATGGGGTCAGTATTTGAAAAAGACCCGCGGTTGATCATCGGGAATAGTCTCTGTTCTGGCGAATCAAATTTGATACTCCCCCGTAGTCAAGTTGCCACACTGCGCTCAGTTCGTTCCA
>JAICHC010000450.1 GCA_025922795.1 Candidatus Binatia bacterium
ACCATAATTGGGATCGTACCCGGAGACCGCGAGGTGCTCGCGCGCCGCTTCGGTCAGCTTCAGGGTGATATGGCGCTCGTCCAGGCGGCTTTGCAGGCGCCGGAGTTGGATTGTGGTTATTTCCTTTAAGTGCTCGCGCGATAGGTTATGGAAGACGACAATCTCATCAACGCGGTTCAAGAACTCCGGGCGAAACTCACGCCGCAGAGCGTCAAGGACCTGCTCACGCATGGGGGCAAACGCCGCCGCATCCTCGCGACCGCGATAGTTGGCAATCAAGTGACTGCCGACATTGGAGGTCATGATGACTACGGTGTTTTTGAAATCGACAGTGCGCCCATGGCCGTCGGTGAGTCGGCCGTCGTCGAGGATCTGCAGCAACACATTGAATACATCCTGGTGAGCTTTTTCGATCTCGTCGAACAACACGACGGCATAAGGCCGGCGCCGCACCGCCTCGGTAAGCTGTCCGCCCTCTTCGTAACCAATGTAACCCGGCGGCGCGCCGATCAGCCGGGCCACGGTATGCTTCTCCTGATATTCCGACATGTCGAGCCGGACCATATTGTTTTCGTCATCGAAGAGAAACTCGGCCAGGGCGCGGCCGAGCTCGGTCTTGCCCACTCCAGTGGGGCCCAAGAAGATAAAAGAGCCGATCGGACGATTGGGATCTTTGAGGCCCGAGCGGGCGCGCACGACTGCATCGGCAACCGCGTCTACGGCTTCTTCTTGGCCGACGATGCGTTTGTGCAGATGCTCGGGAAGCCGGAGCAGTTTTTCTTTTTCGCCCTCGAGCAATCGGGACACCGGGATCCCGGTCCAGCGCGAGACCACCGATGCGATGTCGTCCTCATCGACGTCTTCCTTGAGCAATGGCATGCCGCCGCTCTGACGCGAGCGTTGCTCCTCGGCTGCCAGTTCACGCTCAAGTTGCGCCAGCGTGCCGTATTTGAGCTCGGCCATGCGGTTCAAGTCGTACTCGCGCTCCGCCTGTGCCATAGCAACCCTATTTTTCTCGATTTCCTGCTTAAAAGTATGCAATCGGCCAAGGGCCTGCTTCTCCACTTCCCAACGGGCGCGCAGCTCTGCCTGCTGCGCTTTCAACCCAGCCAATTCGTTTTCCAGCTTGGCCAGTCGCTCGCGCGAAGGCGCATCCGTCTCTTTGCGCACGGCTTCCCGTTCGATCTCCAGTTGCATGACCCGGCGTGAAACCTCGTCCAGTTCGGTGGGCATCGAATCAATTTCGGTCCGCAACTTGGCGGCGGACTCATCGACAAGATCGATCGCTTTGTCGGGCAAAAAGCGATCGCTGATATAGCGGTGAGACAGAACCGCAGCGGTCACCAGCGCCGCGTCTTTGATGCGCACGCCATGGTGCACTTCGTAGCGTTCTTTAAGGCCGCGCAAAATTGAGATGGTGTCCTCGACGTTAGGTTGATCGACCAGCACCGGCTGGAAGCGTCGCTCCAGCGCGCGGTCCTTCTCAACATATTTGCGGTACTCATCCAACGTGGTCGCGCCAATGCAATGCAGCTCGCCTCGCGCCAACATCGGCTTCAGCAAATTCGACGCATCCATGGCGCCTTCGGCGGCACCGGCGCCGACCACCGTGTGCAGCTCATCGATGAACAGGACCACATCTCCTGCGGACTCCTGAACTTCCTTGAGAACGGCCTTCAACCGTTCTTCGAACTCGCCGCGGAACTTGGCGCCGGCAATCAACGCGCCCATGTCGAGAACGATCAAGCGGCGATTCTTGAGGCTCTCCGGCACATCGCCGCGCACGATGCGCTGCGCCAATCCCTCGACAATCGCAGTCTTGCCGACGCCAGGATCGCCGATCAGCACGGGGTTGTTCTTGGTCCGGCGCGACAGCACCTGGACGATTCGCCGGATCTCGTCATCCCGTCCGATCACCGGGTCGAGTTTTCCTTGGCTGGCCAGCGTGGTGAGATCGCGGCCGTAGCGCTCGAGCGCTTGGTAGGTTGTCTCCGGATTAGGCGAGGTCACGCGCTGGCCACCGCGGATTTTTTTGATCGCGGCGAGGAACCGCTCACGAGTCAATCCGAGGGATCGCAGCAAACCTCCGACTGCGCCACGCTCGTCACCCAGCATGGCAAGAAGCAGATGCTCAACGCTGACATACTCGTCTTGGAGAGCCTTAGCCTCGTCTTCGGCCTGAGCCAGGAGACGCGCCAAACGTTGGGTGAAATAGACCTGCTGCGCCTCCATGCCGGGCCCGGAGACTTGGGGTATGGCGTTGAGCTCTTGCTCAACCCGTTCGCGCACCATGCTAGGCGCAATGCCGGCGGCGGCGAGACATCCGGCGGCCAGACCACTTGTGTTCTCCAGCAGCGCCACCAGCAGATGGGCATCATCGATGCCCTGGTGATGGCGGCGCACCGCCAACGCTTGGGCGCGACGTAGCCCCTCTTGCGATTGTTCGGTTAAACGATTGAGATCCATTTCGTTGGCCGAAGCCGCTATTTGCGGCCACGCTCCTTCTCATAAATGACTAAGCTGGCTGGTTTCATTCCCAGGCTTGCAAAGCAACGACAAGACACCCAAGATTTTAAAAATTTTGATTTTCAGGATTTTCACCCGTTTACGCTCCATTCACTTCGACGTGACGAAATTATCGGCAGAAATTTGCCCTTCTTTCCGCTTCACCAAAGACATTCTCCGATCTAGACAACTCTTTCCTTAGGTCATCAGCACGAACGCCATAAGCAGAGCTTGCCTGAAACGCCCGGTTGAAGATTTTACTTTTCATAACCGAGCTGCCACCTCCGACGATCGCCTTTCCGACATGTTCGATCCTGAGTATCAGCCTCTTCCTTTTCAAAATGCAGAAACCGTACCACTGGCCAAAGCCATTGTCGCGCCGCAGTGCTACGCCATGACTGTCTTTGCGCTGCGTGCAAGAATGGTTTCATTCTCTGTGCAACGATTAGGCTCTTATGCTGTGCGAGATCCAGGCTTTTGGCATGCGCTTTGCCACGCTTTAAAACCGGGAATACTTTCTAATCAAGGGGGAGATCATGAACAAAGAACTCTTGAATTCACTGGCTGAGCTCCTGCGCAGCCAGCGCAAGAATTACTTGCTCGAATTCAGAAGGGCCGAAGCAGGTTTGGATTCGATTGCCGAAGAGCGCGAAAGCGAGCTGGAGGAGCATGCTCAAGAAGAGCAGTCGGCCCGTTTTCTGACCCGTCTCGATGACCGGACCATGTTCGCGGTGAAAGAGATCGACGCGGCGCTCCAACGAATCATCAGAGGAACGTACGGCGTTTGTGAAAGTTGCCGCAAAATTATCGCCGTCGCCCGTTTACAAGCCCTTCCCGCAACCCGCTTCTGCAAGGTATGCGCCGCCAGAAATGAAAATCCGTCCGTCGCTGTAGCCGAAGAACCTGAGGCGCCGCCGGAAGCGCCGATACCCGGCGATTTAAACCTGCTGAGCGACCTCGATATGGCCGCGGCAATTCGCGAGCAGGTGAAGGAAGACGGCCGGATCGACATGGAAGAGTTGCATGTTGTCTGTCGCAAGGGTGTCGTCTATCTCTCCGGAAAAGTTCCAAGCGAAACGGAACATCAGATCTTGCTTCATACCGTCACCGACGTTCTCGGTTTCAAGGAGATCGTCGATCATCTCGGGGTGGAAGAGCTTCTCTGGCAAAATGACCAGCGCGCTCGAGAGATCCCTCCCGAAGCAACGTCGCGCTGGGAAAATGCGCCGCTTACCGAAGACATTGTCGAGACTAATGAGGAAGGCAAGGAATTTGTCGCATCGGCGAAGCCAACACCCGACGAGCAATGAGCAACGGTCATCCTCATTGGGCCGTCTAACTGTCTTCCTATTCGCATCACCGAGGCGATCCTCAAGCCGTTGAGGGTATTCAACGCGGCATGCCCATCCTACTTATGAGAGCGACGGC
>JAICHC010000451.1 GCA_025922795.1 Candidatus Binatia bacterium
GCCCCTCCTTCTTCGCGGCTTCGAGCGTCCTCTCCCACTCGCGCTGCCAATCGGGCTTTGCCTCGGCGGCATACCCGACGGCGGCGGATAAAAAATAGAGCATAGCCAAGAATAAATTTTTTCCTTTAAGCATCTCTTGCCGCCTCCCGGTTGAAGACTTTATGCAATTTCGTAGCTAACTCAAGACTCCAGACTCGAGAGTCGCCGCACCGCTCGCTAATCTTTCCCCACCGACGATGACCGACAAACATGTGATTTTCCGACATAACTCCACGCCTCTCGCCAAAGTTCTATGCAATTTGGCGCTCAACCAAGACTCTAAACCCGAGACTCAAAGCCATGGCTCATTCCCGGCTGGGCACTTGGTGCGACAGAAAAATCTCTTTGCGTTGTTCCGCCGACTCGAGCATTGCCAGGCAGACCTCCAACGTCGCCGCGCCCCAGCGGCCGTCATGAAACACCGGCCGGTTGTGCATGACGGCCTGGTAAAGCTCTTCGACTTCGGCTTCGCGCCCGCGGCTGCCCGTCGGGAGCGAAATCTCGCGCTGCTCGGACTCGCCGTAAAGCCGCAGACCGTCCGGCGTCTGGCGCAAATCGCCCTTTTCACAGCTAACGATCGTCAGGCCGAAAAACGGCTGCTTGCGTTCGCCGCCCCAAACATGGCCGAACTCGCCCTCGCGCGCGCCGCCGAAGCGCATGCCTTCCTTGAGCTGCTCTTCGTCTTCAGCCGTGCGCACTTCCCGCAGGCGCTTTCTCACGTTGAGATTGGTCTTGGAATCGCGATGTTGCCCCCCTTCGCCGACCCAGCCAAAAAGTTCTGCGCTATCAAAAAAGCCATAGCCGCTGTAAACCAACGTCGCCGGCGTGCCATCAGCAAATTCAAGATAACAAGTGTAGCTGCCTTCCCACTCGCGCGCTTTGTCCCAGCGGCCGGTCATGGCGCGGACGCTGCGCACCAGGCCGCCGCCGATCAGGCGAACGATATCGACGTGATGCGGCCCTTGATTCAAAACCACGCCCCGGCTCATCGCCAGCTCATGCCTCATGCGCGGTCGATACATAAACTCGTTGAAGTTCCAGCTATTGATCATGCACAGCTTGCCCAGCTCGCCGCTCTTGACGATCTCGCGAATTTTTCGAATCGGTGGATCGAAGCTGTGGGTATGGCCGCAGAGCAGCTTGACGCCGTTTTTCTCCGCCGCTTCGTTCATGGCATCGCACTCGGCCAGGGTCATCGCCATCGGTTTTTCGACGATGATGTGTTTGCCAAAGTTGGCCGCCGTGATCGCGTGTTCGGCATGCAGCGCGTTCGGTGTGGCGATGTAAACCGCATCGAGGTTCGGGTTACGGCAAAGATCTGCAACGGATGAATGGCCCTCGCCCCCATAAGTCTGGCGGAATTTGATCAGCGCGTCAGCGCGCGTGTCCGCCGCCGCGGTGATTTTGATGTATGGCAGGTTCGCGATCGGCGGCAGGATTTGGGTGCTCGCAACGCCGAGGCCGGCGATACCGAGACGAAGAGGCCGGCTCAACTCTTTGCCCTCGCTTCGCTCTCTAAAGTTTTCGTGTACTCCTTCCAATCGCCGCCGCCGGAGACCAAATCGACGGAAGGAATTCCTTCTTTCGCTTGAAACGCCTCATAAGGCGTCGAGCCGAGCTGAATCGGATCGCGGTGCGGCAGTCTCATAGCAAGATTTCCCCAGGCGCCGGGATGGAGGCGGCAACTCGATTCTATATGTTGCCCAAGGTCAAACTGCAATACGAGTTTGATTTGCTATTCCAGTAATGTCACTTACGTTTCGCAAACCCTGAGCAGCAATCATAGACGTGTCCGTTCGCTGTAGGAAGAAACTATACCGAAGCGTCGGTGGAACCTGGCGCCAACAGCTCAAACCTCTATCCAGCCCTTGCCACAGAACTTCGACTTGGGCTATGAGGTCTGAGTATAGAAAACATTCCGATCAGGAGCGACAATTATGGAATACTTCGAACCGAAAAGCGTGGGTGAAGCTTTGTCGTTTCTCGCCAAGCACGGCGCAGAGGCCAAGCTCATCGCGGGCGGCACCGACGTGATGGTCGATATCAAGTTCAAGGAAGAGCCGGGCGGCCTGGTGAACATCAAAAAAATTCCCGGCCTCAGCGGTATCCAGGAAAACGGCAACGGGCTCCGGATCGGCGCGCTGACGACGATCCGAGAAATTGAAAGCAGCGCTCTCGTGCACGAAAAAGTGCCGGTGCTCTGGGAAGCGGCGCATCAGTTCGCTTCGTTGCAGGTGCGCAATACCGCGACCATCGGCGGCAACATCGGCCGGGCTTCGCCCTCGGGGGAAACGCTCGCGCCGCTGCTGGTCCTCGACGCCAAAGCCAAAGTCGCCTATTCGGACGGCGAAAAGGTGGAGCCGTTCAGCGCGTTCTTTCAGGGACCGGGAAAGACCAGCATGGGCGCGAAGGGCCTCTTGACCGAAATCGAAGTGCCCTATCCCGCGCCGGGCAGCAAAGGCGTGTATCTGAAACACGCGGTGCGCGGCGCCATGGATATCGCCATGGTCGGGGTCGCGGTGATGATCACGCCGGACGCCGGCAAGAACAGCATTCAGGACGTTCGCATCGGTCTCGGCGCCGTCGCGCCGACGCCGGTTCGCGCTCCGAAGACCGAAGCGCTGCTCAAAGGCAAGCCGATCACCGCCGCGCTCGTGAAGGAAGCCGGCGCGCTGGCGGCAACCGAAGCGAGCCCGATCACCGATCAGCGCAGCAGCGCCGAGAACCGCCGCTGGATCGTCGAAGCGCTCACGCGCCGCGGTCTCGAACAAACCTGGAAAGCCGCCACCGGCAAGGAGGTCGCATAATGTCCGTCACCATCAACACGAAAATCAACGGCCAGTCCGTCACCGCGGTCGCGGAAGCTTCGACATCGCTGTTGGAGTTTCTGCGCGACACTCTGGAAATGAAAGGCAGCAAACTCTGCTGCAACACCGGCGAGTGCGGCGCCTGCACGGTGATCTACAACGGCAAGCCGATCAACTCCTGTGTCACCATGGCGGCGGACGCCAACGGCGCCGAAATCGTCACCGTGGAAGGCTTGGCCGACGGCAACAATCTGCATCCCGTCCAGCAGGCGTTTATCGACACCGGCGCCGTGCAGTGCGGTTACTGCACTCCGGGCTTCATTATGTCGGTCAAGGCGCTGCTCGATCGCACAAAGAAGCCGACGCCGGCGGATATCGAAGACGCAATCTCCGGCAACATCTGCCGCTGCACCGGTTATAACAAGATCGTCGACGCGATCCATCTCGCCGCCGATCGCATGGGAGGGAGGGCTTAACTCATGGCCAAACCGGAACTCAAAATCATCGGCTCGAGCCCAGCCCGCATGGGCGGGATCGAGCGCGTCGTCGGCAAGGGCGTCTACGGCATCGACCTGATGTTCAAAGACCAACTGCACGGCGCGATTCTGCGCAGCCAGTACGCCCACGCGAAGATCGTCAGCATCGACACCAGCGAAGCCAGGAAAATTCCCGGCGTGCACGCCGTGGTGACCGCGGAGGATGCGCCGAACGTGCGTTATGGCCGCAGTTACATCGACCGCCATATTCTCGCGCGCGGCAAAGTCAGATTTATGGGCGATCCGGTCGCCGCCGTCGCCGCCGAATCGCCGGCGATCGCCAGACAAGCGCTCAAAAAAATCAAGGTCGTCTACGAGCCGCTGCCGGTGGTGATCGATCCGGAGGAAGCGATCAAGGCGGACGCACCGACGTTGCACGATGACATGCCGCTGCCCAAAACAATCCCCGCGGATGCAGGGCTTAAAAATATCTGCGGCCATACCGTCGTTCATATAGGCGATGCCGAAAAGGCGATGGCCGAAGCGGATCTCGTAGTCGATGAAGTTTACGAAACCAAGATGATCCATCC
>JAICHC010000452.1 GCA_025922795.1 Candidatus Binatia bacterium
AAGAGTAATTTCTTCCTGGTTGTCAACATTTCTTCCTTAGCGGCGCCTCTATGGTCGCGGCGAAGTCATTATTTCTATTGCGCTCCCAAATGGCACAGACGTTGCGCCATTTATAAACCGGGTGCTCATTCGTCTAAGATCCGTAGGCCGACTCGAGGAACTAACCCATGAAAAACTCGACAAAACTGTTGGGGTCGATCGCCGCGGTGATGCTTCTTACAGTTACCGTGGAGGCCGCCTCATTCCGAGAGGATCGCTTCGATCGGCGCGCCGATTCTGGCCGCCGCAGCGAGCATCAGCTATCCCGCGTGCGCGCCGTGATGCTGCCGCTCCTGCGGGTCACCAATTATCGAGTAGACCCGGGCGCCATTCAGATTTCTATCGTCGACGATCAGGCAATCAACGCTGCTAGCGCAGGGCAGGGGCGTTACTACGTGACCACGGGTTTATTGAACCAGGCTAGCGACGATCAGCTGCGCGGCGTCTTAGCTCACGAAATTGCCCACGAGGACCTCGGGCATCCGGCCAAAGCGCAGATGATCGGCACCGGACTCAGTCTGGGAGTCGCGCTATTGGAACAGCTGTTTCCCGGCAGCGGTTCGTTCACCCCGTTGGCCGGTAGCCTGATCAGCAACAACTACAGCCGCCCCCTTGAGCTCGAAGCCGACCGCCACGCGGTCGAGTTACTCGAACGCGCCGGTTATTCCAAACGCACGATGATCAGCACGCTCGATTGGCTGATGCGCCGCAATGGCGACAGTGGCGGTGGCATGCTCTCCACTCATCCCGCAACTTCAGAACGCATTCAAGCACTGCACTCGCTCCGCTAATCCCCGCCAGGTCTGACCTTAGGCGCCGTCAAGCCGGTAATTTCTTCCGCAAGCACAGAACATTTCTACTTGGTGGAAACTATCGTATTTCGGATAAATAGTTGAATTAGCTTATCTTTTGGTTGGCATCGGGGTTGCGATTACATCTCCAAGAGGAAAATAATCATGAAGAAAACCACACGAAAACGTCGGGAGGAGAAATCGATGGAGTCACCAAATTGTCTGACGATCCTGGCACTCGTTACCGAGATGGCCCGGCGCTTAAACGAGAATATTTCCAAGGTTCAATTAAAGCCGCTGGACAGTGTTTTGGCCTCGGCTGCTGCGCGCTCATCGGCGCTTGGCACAGTGGATACCTCGGCGGCGTGAAGGTTTGGTATATGCGCAGCGTCACCCGCGTAATCGCGATGATAACTGTAACGAGCTTGCTCGGCGGAGTTGTCAGCTCTGGGTTCGCAGCCGGCGCCGGCAAAGGCGGGGCGAACCAGCGCGGCGGCAAAGCTGGTGAGCACAGGAGTGGGAAAGCTTCTGAGAACTCTAACGCCCAGTGGTCAGCCGATCCGGATCGTGGTTGGGTGCGCGCGAACGAGCGACGCTCCCGTGACAACAACCCGGCCGAACGAGGCAAACAAAACACCGGCAGACAGAAGGGCAAAGGCAAGGCAAAGAAATTCTAACCGATGGCACAAGGGGGAATTATGCTGAGCAACAAAAAACTTATTAAGGGTACAAGCGTCATGGTCCTAGCGGCGGCGATCTTTTTGACCGGCTGCGCCGGCGGATCGCTCACCACACGTGAGAAGGGAGCCGGGATCGGCGCGCTCGGCGGCGCCGCAACAGGCGGCATCATCGGCGCGGCGGTGGGCCACCCCGGGGCCGGCGCGGCGATCGGCGGCGCGCTTGGTCTAGGCGCCGGCGCGCTGGTCGGCGATCAGTTACAGGGTCATGAGAACACCAACTACCAGCAACAGCAGCAGATCTATCGCAACCAGGCCGAGATCAACCGTAACCAGCAAGATATCCAGCGCTTGCAGCGCCAGCGCAGTGAATACTAGTGCAGATTTCCTGCGCGCAACCGAACACTCGGCGGAGAGCCAACCATCTCCGCCGAGTAACTTCTTAGTCGAATAAAAGGCTAGCGGCACCAGCCGCAACCGCGTGCGACCTCGGCGCCTAAAAACCTACCCTTAGCACAGACTCACCCGCCAGCGCTTCGACTCCCGTTCCTGCCGTTGACAGCCCTGCAGTCCTCCGACTAAGCTCTGCCACATCGCCTCAAGTATTTTCGGCGAAAATCGCGACGGAGGACGTATCATGAATACCATCGATGCAGATGGCCACATTGTTGAAAAGGATGCGGACGTACGGAAACACCTACCCGAGCATTATTCAAAACGCACCGGTAGCCTGCTGCCTTCCGACGGCATGGATACCAACATGGGGGGGCGATTGGGCGGCTTGGAGAAAAACGATCTGCAGACCCGCCTCAGTGACATGGACAAAGAGGGCATCGATGTCTCGGTGTTGTTCCCGACCAGCAGTTTTGCCGTTAACAGTATGGTGGAACGCGATTATGCTGTCGCTTATGCGCGCGCCTACAATGATTTCATTGCCGAAGTGTGCAGCCAAAGCCCGCGCCTGAAAGCCGTCGCCTTAGTAGCGCTGCAGGATCCGCTAGCCGCCGTCGCTGAGTCGAATCGCGCTGTCACCAAGCTCGGATTATCCTCTATTGCGGTTGCCACCCAGGGCATGAAGGAACACCTGGGCTCGCAAACTTTTTGGCCGCTCTACGAAGAGCTCGAACGTCTCAATGTGCCGCTCTGCGTACACAACCGGCGCGAAGGTCCCGCGGGAGAAATTCGCTTCGACAGCTTCATCTTCATGCACACCATCGGCCGGCCGGTGGAAACCTTCATTCAGTTTGCCGGCTTGATGTACGGCGGAGTTGCCGAGCGCTTTCCCCGGCTGCGCATCGCGTTTCTCGAATGCGGCGTCGGCTGGGTGCCCTACTGGATGGAACGGATGGACGAAGAGTGGGAGAAACGCGGCAAGGTCGAAGCGCCGCTTTGTAAGAACAAGCCGAGCGAGTACATCAAGCGGGGGAATTGGTTTTTCGCCATGGAACCGGAAGAGGAAACCTTGCCATATGTCATTGAACGAATCGGTGCGGACAAGATCGTATTCGCCTCCGACTACCCGCACTGGGACGGCATCTTCCCCCATGTGGTGTCGACCATTCGGGGCCGGAAGGATATCTCCGAATCCGCCAAGGCCAAAGTGCTCGGCGAGAACGCCAAGCGCTTTTACGGCTGGCAGTGAGGCGTTCAATAACAGGCAGCGGCGCCATTTTGTTTCTGCAACTTTGATACCCCCGATACACCACTCTAGCAACGAGGGAGGATACGGATTTGCGCGTTATCGATGCCGACGGTCACGTCGAAGAAAACCTGACCACTTTTAGCGACAAATATTTCGGTCCGGCTTTCCGGGCACAGCGGCCTCAGGTCGTCGGAGCAGGCGAGGATGGTCTCGCTTACTGGATGATCGACGAGCAGCTTTTTCCGCGCCGCGTCGGTCGCGGCTGCAACAATCTCGGCACGCCGGTGAGCTTTCAAGGCAAGCCGGTCCGTCATGCGCAACGCAAGCCGG
This sequence comes from Candidatus Binatia bacterium, assembly GCA_025922795.1. The sequence continues at coordinate 3,480 of JAICHC010000452.1, forward strand.
ATACCGTCGGGAGCATGGAGTTGACCAATTTGAGCGAGCGCCTGGCGATCATGGACGAAGAGAACATCTGGCTTCAGGTTCTTTATCCGACGCTTTTTCTTGCCTATCCGCTGAGCTGCAACCCGGCTTACGTCACCGCGATGTGCGACGCCTACAACCGCTGGCTCGGCGACGTGCTCTCCGGGCAAGAGCGGCTCAAGTGGGTCGGCGTGGTCAATCTCGACGATATTCCTGGGGCAGCGCGGCAAGTCAAAGAAGCCAAGAAACTCGGTGCGGTCGGCATGATGATCCTCGGCACCGCCGGGGATCGTTTGCTCGACGATCCGAGCCTGCTGCCGTTTTATGACGCGCTGGCTGAAGCGGATTTGCCGCTTGCGGTGCACGTCGGCTGGGCCTGCCCGGCGATCAACAATCTTTACTCCCATATTTAT
>JAICHC010000453.1 GCA_025922795.1 Candidatus Binatia bacterium
GGCGCGTTCAAGAAGATGGTGGTCGGCTCCGTCGGCCCGGTGTGCACCGAAGTGCTCGAGCAATTCGGCCTGAGGCCCGATATCGAGCCGACTCATCCCAAAATGGGTTCGCTCATTGCTGAAATCGCTGCGTCGGCGCACGAAATCTTGGCCGATAAAAGACGCAATCGGTTTACATTGCTGACGAATCTCTGGCTATAATTCTAGTAATAGAGCCTTTCGATCACTGTCTTTCCCCGAAGTATTCCGCGCCTCGCCGGTGAACTCTCTTCGACCTCCTTGGCGTCTCCCATATCCATTTGCCGCACGCCGCATTCGGCGCTAATAATCGAGGAATTTCTGCAACCATTCGCATTCACGTGGATTCCCGCGTCAATTATTTGCTTCTCGCGACCGCGCTTCTCGGAACTTTTTTTTCCGGTACGGCGACCCGTATTGTCAGCATATCGCTGCCAACCGTGGCGCAGAGTCTCGGCACCGACCTACTGGGTGTTTCGTGGGCTTTGCTTTCCTATCAGCTTTCGAACATCGGCCTGTCGGTGATCTTCGGCCGCATCTCGGACCTGTGGGGCAGGGAGAAGATGTTCGCGTTGGGATTTCTCGTGTTTGCCGTGAGCTCTCTGCTCTGTGGCTTCGCGCAGAGCGTGCTGCAACTGATTGTCGCACGCTTCATTCAAGGCGTCGGCGGCGCGATGCTGCAATCGTCAAGCCGGGCGCTGGCGTCGGAATCGGTGACGGAAGATCTCGCCGGAAGGGCGCAGGGTTACATGACGACGGCGCACCATGTGGGATTCATCCTGGGGCCGAGCATCGGCGGCTTGATGATCGATTACTTCAGCTGGCGCTGGAGTTTCTTTTTGCTCGCTCCCGTCGGCTTCGCCGGCGCTGGCTTGGCGCTGGCGAACCTCAAGCGCCGCCGCCCCGCGCCGCAACGTCACACCGATTCGATCGATTATCTCGGTGCGGCGCTACTCTTCGCGAGCACTTCGATGCTGGTATTTATCTTCGATCGGCGCACGCAGCAGATGATCAGCGACCTTACTCAGGGGCTTCTCGTGCTGGCCCTGGCCATCAGCTTGGCGGCGTTTCTCGTGCACGAGTCGCGCGCCAAGAGCCCATTTGTTCATCTTGAATTGTTCAGGATCCGCCGCTTCAGCTTCAGCGTCATTAGTCTACTGGTGATCGCCATGTGCTACTCGCTTACCGGATTTCTGTTGCCGTTTTATCTGCAAGATGTGCTGCGGCTCTCGCCGACCCAGATCGGCGTGCTTTTCATGGCACCCTCGATTCTCACTGTCGCGTTGGCGCCGCTGAGCGGGTATATGACCGACCGCTTGGGGCCGAGAGTCCCGGCGACTTTTGGCGTGACCTTCATGATCGCCTCATTGGCGATCGGTGGTCTGTTGCGCGCCGACTCGCACTGGCTGTTGCCGGCGGCGTTGATCGTTGTCGGCGCGATTACCAACGGCATCTTCAATCCCGCCAACTCGACCGCAATGATCAGCATGATGCCGAGAGAGCATCGCGGTTTTGCTTCGGCCGTCAATCACGTGACCTTCGGTTTCGGCAACGTATTGGGCGTGGCGCTCGGCGGATTGAGCATGTCGCTCGCCTTTGAGCGTTACACGGGGATGAAGACGGCGAATCTTACTACGGAGAACCCGCTCGGCTTCGTTGCGGCTCTGAACACGACTTTTGTCGCCGCGACCTGCTTGAGTATCATCGCGCTCTTTACTTCCGCACTGGGCGGATCAAAGAAGACCGTCGGATTAGAAGCGAACAAAGTAACTCGGTAAACACACGATCAGTTCAACGCGCGTTGGACTTCACCGTTGAAGCGCCGAAAGATAGATCCGTGGGATCAACTTTGGGGGCTCCCTCCGGCGCGACAATCTCGATCAGCACCGCCTCGGGGTCCGCACCCCAGCGAAACGGCAGAGCGACACTGCCGAGACCCCGCGATACGACCAGCAACGATGATCGATAGGCGTACACACCCTCGTCGAGGCAGTAGCGGCTCTGGCGGATGATCGGCGGGCCGTTCGGCAGGCGAATTTGGCCGCCGTGCGTGTGCCCCGAGAGTGTCAGCGCCACGCCGTTGCCAACAGCGTCGTAGAAGTGATCGGGGTTGTGCGCCAGCAACAAATGAGGCGCGCCGTGCTTCGATGTTACGCCGGGCCAATCTGGTGCGCCGAACAACAAATCGTCGATGCCGCCAAGGATGAATGACGCGCCGTGATGATTGATAATGACACTTTCGTTCTTCAGGGTTTTGATACCGACCGCCGCCAGATTCTCACGTAGCTCTTCCGGGTCGCCGCCGAAATAATCATGATTGCCGAAACAAAACCACGCGCCGAGCGGCGTTTTGGTGAGCGCTGCCAGGGCGTCGAGATAGCGGGTTGCTTCGCTAACGTGTCCGGTCACCAGATCGCCGCCGATGACAACCAAATCCGGTTGGGTTTGCATCAACTCACGGATGATTTGCCAAAGCGTCTCAGGTTTTAGGAAAATGCCGGCATGAATGTCGGTGATCAAAAGCAGCCGCAATGGCGCTATGCCGCGCGGCCAGCGCGCGGGAACGAGCTTGGTCTCGGCAAGACGGAAGCGCCGGTGCAGCAACCAGCAATAGGGACTCCAAATATGCCCGAGCAGCGGATAGACGAAACGCGAGATGAAAAAATCCGCATAGCGCTCGCCGAGTTTGATCAATCCGCTGTTTGGATTAATTCGGCGCCGTTCGGTGCCGGTGATCATGCGCGGCGGCGGCAGGCGGCGTCTCCTGAGCTTCGTGGCCGGATTTTTAGCCGTGAGAATTGAGGTGTGCATCTGGATCGGAGAGATTGTAGCGCGCTGCAGCCAAGAATTCATTAAGCGAGTATCAAATACCAAAAATCACTGGTTAAACTCCAAATTTTTAGTATGCAGCTCCCAGCTTGACTTTACGCAGGCGAATCCAATAACTTCCCCCCATCAGAGAACTTGCTCCGAAAAATTGCGAGGGGGGATAACGCATGCTTAACTGGGTCAAAAAGGTCACTAAGGGTCGTCTCAACAAGGTGCTGTTCGCAGTCGGGACTCTGTTGTTTTGTCCCGTCACAGCGAGTGCGGCGGAAACGGCCCGGTCTGGCGGTGAGTTGGTCTTCGCCGTCGGGGGCACGCCACCTTCATTCGACGGCCACCGCGAAACGACCTTCGCCATGATCCATCCAATTGCGCCGCACTACAGTACGCTGCTACGTTTCGATCCGCAGAACTATCCCAAAATTGTTGGCGACGTGGCGGAAAGCTGGAACATATCCAAAGATGGGCTTACTTATACCTTCAAGATTCGCCAAGGAATTCAGTTTCACGACGGTAGCGCACTGGCCGCCAAAGACGTCAAGGCAACCTACGACAAAATTATTTTTCCACCGCAAGGGGTCGTAAGCGCGCGCCAGGCCACTTACGCCGTCGTCGACAAGGTGGAGACTCCGGATGCCCAGACCGTGGTCTTTCGTTTGAAGCATTCGTCGGCATCGTTTCTCGCCAACCTGGCATCGCCGTGGAATTTTATCTACAAAGCCGATCTTTTGGCCAAAGATCCGCGCTGGTATGAAAAGAACATCATGGGCTCCGGCCCTTTCACCTTTGGTGAGTATGTCGCCGGCTCGCACTGGGTGGGAAAGAAAAATCCCAATTATTTTATGAAAGGGCGACCTTATCTTGACGGCTATCGAGCAGTCATCATCCGGGACACGGCGCCTCGCGTCGCCGCTGTGCGCAGCGGGCAGGCGCTCGTCGAATTCCGCGGCTTTAACCCAGCGGCTCGCGATGACATCGTAAGGACCGCCGGAAACCAGGTCGTCGTTCAGGAGAGTCCCTGGGTCTGCAATCTTACAGTGACGATCAATAACGAAAA
>JAICHC010000454.1 GCA_025922795.1 Candidatus Binatia bacterium
AAGTTCGAGCGCTGGGGTTTTTTTCACTCTGGGATGGGATCCTTAAGACTAGATTTGCTACCTCTTAGATCAAAAGCCGGCTCGGATAAACTTTGCCTCGCTGTGCCCGCGCACAAAGGCGCCCGGGCTCCACCTGAGAAATTCGTCGCAATCCAAGACATCATCGACGCGGCGAAGATGACCGTTATTGGACGGAAATTGGCCTGAGTCAGAGATAGCTCGCGGAATCCAGCTAGGGTTCTTTGGAATTCAAGGTCCATTACCTCGTTCAGCGACTTCCTTCTGAGAGGAGCGAAGAATCTCCCGATTCAGAGCTAACCAACGCCGGTTACCGAACCAGATCACCTGCCTTGATCAGGTCCACGACCGTTTGCTTTCCTAGATCGACGACCGCGACTTCATTCGTGCTCTCGCAGCCAATGAATGCGCATTCGTTATCGGGGCTAAAGGCCACGTGCGCAGGCGCGCCGCCGACTTGAAGACGTGCTCGTGGTTCGTGCTCGTGTGCGTCAATCAAACAGATACTCGATTCTCCGGTGTTGGAAACTACCATCCACTTCCCATCGCTGCTGAGAGCAAAGAAGTGCGGATAGATGCCGACTGGAATCGTCGCGATTACCTGATTATTCGTGCAATCCCACACGGTCAGATCGTCGGAAGCAAAGTTGGCGACGTACCCATACCGCCCATCCGCGCTCAGCGCCGGAAGATGCGCGCCGGCGCCGGCTGGGAGGGTTGCCACGATTTCATGATTGGCAATGTCGATCACGCTGACGTCGTTGGAGATAGTATTGGCGACGTATGCAAAGCGGCTCTCAGGATCGAAGACGATGTGCCCTGGACCCAAACCAACGTTGACCTCGCCGACGGCAGAATAATTCTTACCGTCGATCACAGTCACCGAATGCGAAACGGAATTGGGCTGGTAAGCCCACCGGCTATTGGCAGACACCGCAACGTCATGAGGCGCTAGACCCACCGGAACGGTTTTTTTGAATTCACCCCTCGCACCAATGACCGTTACCGTCTCATCAGGTCCACTCGGCAGGTAAATCGAACCGCCATCGGGCGCGACGCACGGAAGCAGCGGCCGCTTGCCGGCCGGCGCGGTCGCAATCACCTGATCGCTGGCCGTATCGATGATCGTCACGTCATTGGAACCGGCGTTAGCGACGTAGAGCCGGCACCCGTCATGGGATAGCTCAAGATGCGAAGGATCGTCGCCCGCGCCAACGTGCTTAAGCACCTTGCGCGACGCGCCGTCGATCACCGCAACGCGATTCTCCGTTGTGTTGGTATAAACACGCCCATCGGTGTGGCTGGCCACAGAATGCGCGCCGCGGATCCCCAAGCGCGGCGTCGAGTCATCCGGTCGAAGAACCAAACCGTATCGGTCGTTTTCTCTTTCCAATGCAACTCGGTAACCGCGCTCGAGCAGCGAAATATATTGCCGTACGGGCAATTCATCCACGCGAGCTCGAACGACCGTCCCTTTGCCGCGCAACAAAACATATTGCTCTTTGAGCCGATCCACCTGCTGGTCCGGCGTGAGCGCGGCGAGATCTAGACTAACGGTCTCCGATGACATGGGGCAAAGCTCCTGGAGTGATGGAGTATTGAAGTGGTGGAGTGGCGAATTTAAAAATCCAGCATTCCATCAACCCATTTTCCTACTGCTTGAACCTCGTGAACACCTGCTCGGCGTTTTTCTGGAAGATCTTTTCCTTGTCCTCTGCCGTGAGCCACGGAATACTTTCGATATTCGGCCGCACGTCGTCGTACCACTTGCCGGTGCGCGGGTCGGTCTTCGAACCGGCGCCGGGCCGTTCCGTGCCGAACAGGCATCGGTCGGGGCCGACGATGCGAAAAAGCAATTTCAGCGACTCGACATTGTAGAGCGCGGTGTCGAAGTAAAGCTGTCTGAGCCTCTGATCGAACGTCTCCGTATCATTGGGCCCGCGCAACTGCGAGCGCCAGCGGCCGACCTGATAGGGCACCGAACCGCCGCCATGGGAAATGATGAGCTTCAGCTTGGGAAAGTCCTGAAACACTTTGGAGTCGATCAGCGACAAGATCGCGATACTCTCTTCGGTAATAAAGTGGCCATGAAATGATTCGCGCGGATTTTTGCAGCTTGCCGCGTGAATTAGACCGGGGATATCCATCTTCACCATTTTCTCGTATAGCGGATACCAGCATTCGTTTCCCATCGCTGGTGTCTGCCCATCACCTTCGCCCGGGTCCGGGTTGATCATGATGCCGACGAAGCCCAAGTCGTTGATGCAGCGCTCGATCTCATCAAATGTGTTCGTCACCGGCACCCCGCCGTTTTGCGGCAGGCCCGCGATCGCGCGAAATTTTTTCGATTCCATTTTGACCTGCAGCGCCAAAGCATCGTTTACCGCCTGGCAATACCAGTGCACGATTTTCTCCGGCTTTGCCGAATGCATCATCGTGTAAGGACGCGGGGAGATAAAAGCATAATCCGTTCCGACCTCGGTCAAAACTTCGGAATGCCGGTGGCCATGCCATTTTGCTTCCTGAATATGCCTTTCCGTCACCACGGCTCCGCGCGGACGATGGAAGCCGGCGCTATTGATCAAACCGGCCTGAAAAGTCTGCAACTGCTCGCCGGCAACGATATGATTGTGAACGTCAATGATCATGACGCGGTCCTTTCTGCACGAATTGGGTATACCTATCAGAGTCCAGCAACCGGCGGCAAGACACGAGGCAATTGGAGCAATGGAGTGATGGAGGGTGGAGTACTGGCTTCGGGCGCCCCCCAATACTCCATTACTCCAACACTCCGTCACTCCATCATTTCTCTTTTCGGTGGCCGCAACATCAAGCTCAATACCGCCGAAGTCGCCAGTGCGCCGCCGAAGATCGCGAACGAAAGCCCGTAACCACCCGTGATGTCGAATAAGAACCCAAAAAATGGCGGACCGAGAGCAGCGAGCACTTGAGAGATCAGCAATCCCAGACCGCGAATTTTCCCGAGCGACCGGCGACCGAAATAATTGGCCCACAAGAGATCGGGCAAAACCATGTTGCCGCCCAGACCGATGCCGTAAAGAAAGAATCCTGCGTAGAGGCAAATGAGGTTGCCAGTTGCAATCGCCAGCCCCAGACCAATGCCTTGAACGATGAAGCGCAGCATCGCGGCGATCCGAGGATCGATTCGTTCGGCAAGAAATCCCCAGGCCAGCGGCGAAGCGAGTTGCATGGACGCGATCACGCTCATTACTGTCGCGGCGACCACCGGCGAATGGCCAATATCGGTAACGTACGGATAGACGTGCAAGTTGAGCCCCGTCACGCCGACACTCGAGATGCCGAACGTGATCACGAGCAGCCAGAAGGCGGTTGTGCGCACGGCTTCGGCACGGGTCCACAGCATTTCGGTTTCATTCGCTGATTGCTGGTTCGTAGTTCTCTGACCTCGTGCACTGCCACCGTCGTTGGCGACCGGCTCGGCCGCACCGTCGGGGCGAAGGCCCATATCCTCGGGCGTGCGCCGTACGACGAGCAATGCCGGTAACACCAGCAAAGCCATGGTAAGAATACCGAACACCATCCAAGTTTGCCGCCAGCCGAGCGCGACTAGAAGCCACGCTGCCAGGACTGGCATACAGACTTTGGCGAAACCAACACCCATGCTGGTGAAAGCGAACGCGCGCCCGCGCTGTCGAATGAACCACTGCGCGACCACGACATTGACGACCATATAACCCATCAAAGCATCGCCGAAGGTGACGAGGGTCAAGCGAATCGCCGCAAACTGCCCGAAGCTGTCAATGGTGCCGAGAAGAAGAAAGCCTAAACCGGTGATTGTGGCGCCGAGTACCATAAGCCAGCGACCGCCGTAGCGATCCACCAAGGTACCTACCAGCGGCG
>JAICHC010000455.1 GCA_025922795.1 Candidatus Binatia bacterium
ACCTCGCTTTCCGTATTGTTGAATGGCCGATGTTTTCGGGTTTGGTTCGTTGATTAACGAAGAACACAGACGCTTGAATTCATATTTTTCATGGGGGTGGGTTGGAAGACTGCGCTTCAGTGCTGCTCGAGACGCGCGCTTCATCGGCTGCGGGCATACAGATCCAAAGCACGGCATAGGCAATCAGTCCGGCGCCCCATAGAAAAATCAAACCGAGGAACAAAGCTCGCCATAGCCATGCCGGCACGGGCGTGTGCTCTCCAAATCCGCCGCAAACACCGGCGATTTTCTTATCCGTAGAGGATTTTCTTAAGTCGCGAAGGCTCTGCCAGAAATCGCCCTGCTGGGTTTTCATCATTTCTCCTCAAAAAATAAATACTGCTGCCAAAAAGCTGCCCGATGTTGTTATTCTAGCTCGGTTAACAGACTCGTCAAATCCAGACGTTCGCCTAGCCGACAGGGCTTGCTGCGCCAGCCATTTCAGTCCCAGCCACCGCGCAGAATTTGGCGGTGGCAGCGCACGATCGGATGTAGTAGGTTCTTCCCGTGGGACGGGATTATTCGCTATGATCGCGGTCGTCTCAAACCGTGAGTGATCGGAATCTGCCTCATCGTCAAGCCAAGGAGAGCATCATGATCGAGAACGCCAAACGCTGGTTGGTTGTTACGCTTGCGGCCACACTGATCGCCGGATACGTGCGCGTGACGCAAGCTCAGGAATTTAAAGATAAGACGTTGACTTTTATCGTCGGTTATTCGGCCGGCGGGACGTACGACCAATATACACGGATGATCGCGCGTCACATCGGTAAGCATCTGCCCGGCAATCCTACGAGGATCGTCGAAAATATGCCCGGCGCCGGCGGGATTATCGCGGCGAATCATCTTTACAACCGTGTTAAGCCGGACGGGCTGACCGTCGCGGCGTGGGCCTCGCCGCTGATCCTGCAACACATCATGGGGAACGAAGCGACGAAATTTGACGGACGCAAAGTCGGTTGGCTCGGCATTCCCGGGCCCTACGATACTGCTTGTCATTTTAATCAGCAGAGCGGCATCAAGACGGTCGATGATTGGTTCGCCTCCAAACGACCAATGAAGATCGCCTCCATCGGACCGGGTACCAGTCTCTCCGATGTTCCAAAGCTGCTCAAGGCCGCTCTCAATCTTCCTTTGGAAATGGTCGAAGGTTACAAAGGCGGAGCCGAAGCGCGGCTGGCGGTGGAAAACGGCGAGGTCGACGGCTTGTGCGCTTCATGGCAGGCGACAAAAGTCACCTGGCGCAGTCAAATGGACTCGGGAAAGATTCACGTCGTACTGCAAGCGACCTTCAAGTCTCATCCCGAATTGAAAAAGGTTCCATTGGCGATCAATTTCGCTAAGAGGGAAGAAGCGCGCACGCTGCTGCGTGTCGCCGACAACGTTCACGTCTATCAGTTTCCTTATTCCGTCGCGCCGGGCACGCCGCCGGATCGGTTGCAAGCTCTGCAGCAGGCATTCGTCAAAACACTGCGCGATCCCGAGCTCGTCGCCGAGGCGAGCAAGGCCAAGTTAGAAGTCGACCCGATCGATGGACCGACCACGGCGAAGACCTTCGCCGGGCTCTATGAGCTGCCGCCCTCGCTGATTGCCAAGCTGAAAGACCTTCTGATACCAAAGCGCTAAGTTGGCACGCAATCCGCGTCGAGCGGCGCCGGCGCTAAGCCGCACTCATCTGTGGGCGAGCAGCCGTTCCCACTGCGCATAAACCGGTAAGCTTAAGGCGCGCGACCGGCGTAGCAACACCAGCATATCGCAATGAAAAAAATCGTCGTCACCGGCGGCAGCGGCAGATTGGGACAGTTTGTTATACGCGACCTGCTCGCGAACGGCTATCAAGTGCTCAGTCTTGATAGAGTACCGCCGCGGGAAAAACTGTGTCCGAGTTGGCTTGTCGACTTGCGCCAAGCGGGCGATCTCTTCGAGGCGCTTAAAGGCGCCTATGGGATCGTTCATCTGGGCGCTTACCAGGCGCCGAATCTCGCCTCGGATGCTGAAACCATCAGTAATAACGTATCAGCGACCTACAATGTGTTGCGCGCCGCGGCCGACTCCAAAGTGACGCGGGTCGTGATTGCGTCGAGCACAGCGGCCTTCGGGTTCATTTACGCAAAGAATTTGTGGGCGCCCGAGTATTTGCCGCTCGACGAAAGCCATCCGTCGAAGCCGCAGGACTCCTACGGGCTTTCCAAAGTGCTCGGCGAACAGATCGCCGATTCGATGGTTTCGGTGTACAAGGAAATGACCGTCAGCAGTCTGCGTTTCCCAGGCGTCAACTTCGATCTCTCTTACGAGAGCTTTCGCGAGCGCTGGCGCAATCCGCCGTCGCGCACGAGCGGCTTCTGGACGTACATCGACGCCCGCGACGCGGCGATGACTTGCCGTCTGGCGCGTGAGGCCAAGTTCCAAGGCCACGAAGTGTTCATCGCTTCGGCGGCAAAGAACTGCATGATCCAACCGACGCTGGAGTTGGTGCAGAAGTATCTGCCCAAAGGAGCCAAGATTCGCAAAACGTCCGGGACGCATTGGAGTTGCGTCGATTCCGCGAAGGCGCGACGCATGCTGTGTTTCAACCCGCAGCATCTTTGGCAGGATTATCTGAAGGAGGGAAAGTCGCTGCGTAGTTAGGGTGGCATGATGAAACCTGCGCTGCTTAGCCGCGTAACCGCCTAGCGTCGGGGGGGCCCGAGGCGTTGAATCGACGCCTCCTGGACCTCGCCAGCGACGAACATATTTCTCTCAGATGCAAGCGAAAGCAATTTTTTTGCGCAGGTTTAGCTAGAGACGATACGGACGCACGGTTTGAAGGAGTTTTTCATGTTGACGACTCGTTTCGGTTTGGTTTTTCTAGTCGCCGCCATGTTCAGTTCGACTGCCGCGGTTTCGGCGCAGCCGGCGGTGAAATCATCGTTCGACGAAAAGGCCGTGGCGGATTTTTACCGCGGCAAAACCATTCGGATCCTCATCGGCTCCGGGCCCGGCGGGACCTACGATATTTACTCACGCCTGCTATCGAAGCACATGCCGCGATTTGTTCCGGGAAATCCGACGTTGCTCGTCCAACCGAGACCCGGCGCCGGGGGGTTGATCGCCGCCAATGCCCTCTATAACTCAGAGCCTAAAGACGGCACGGTCATCGGGTCGTTCGGCGAAACGTTCGTCCTGCGCCAAGCGATTGGCGCGCCGGGAATCCAATTCGACTCGGCGAAATTCCAGTGGATCGGAAGCGCGATCAACGCGCCCCTCGCCTGCGTCGCGCGCACGGACTCGGCCGTCGCTTCTTTCCAAGATGTCGTCGACGGCAAACCTTTCACTCTGGGCACGATGGCGCCGGGCAGCACGATCTACGATACCCCGGCCATCATTAACGCGGCACTAAATCTCCAGATGAAACTGGTGCGCGGTTTTGAAGGCGTGGCGGCGATCGTTAATGCCACCGAGGCCAAGGAAGTAGATGGCTACTGCGCGAGTTGGCTCGCCATGTTAACAACCGGGCGTCACCTCCAGCTCATTGATGGCGGCGTTCTCAAACCGATTCTCATCATGGGCGATAAGACGCCGAATCATCCGCTGTTGAAGGGCGTGCCCGCGGCTGAGAACGTGGCGAAAAACGAGGAGGCGAAGCAACTGCTGCGGGCCATGCACGCGCCTTCGCAGGTCACCAATCCTTACATGGTGCATCCCGAAGTGCCGAAAGCTCGAGTCGACGCCCTGCGCAAAGCGTTCTGGGTTACTTTTATGGATCCAGAGTTTAAGGCTGACGCTAAAAAGTCGAAAATCGAATTCACGCCGAGCAACGGCGAGCAGGTGACACAAATCGTCCAGACGATCCTCAACACGCCGCAAGGCGTGCTCGCA
>JAICHC010000456.1 GCA_025922795.1 Candidatus Binatia bacterium
GAGCGAATTCTTTGTCGCCAACTTCCTCTGGTCAGGAGTTTCATCTTAGCTCGGCGCCAATGGAGCAATCGTACTGATCAAGCCTGCGACTTAAGTTTCGCGCGCAGAACTTCGTTGACTTTTTGCGGATTGGCCTTGCCCTGCGTTGCCTTCATGATCTGGCCTACAATAAAGCCGAAAACTTTTTCGTTTCCCGAGCGATACTGCTCGACTTGTTTGACATTGGCCATCAGCACCTGATCGATCACTACCTCGATGCTTGACAAGTCGGAGACTTGCTCCAGGCCCTTGTCGTTCACGATTTGCTGTGGCAGTTGATCCGAGTCCAACATCGATCCGAAGACAGTCTTGGCGATCTTGCCGCTAATCTTTCCCTGGTCAATCAGCTGCACCATTTGAGCCAAGCGCTCCGGCTCCACGGGCCATTTCTTAATATACAATTGCTCGTCGAGCTGGCGCTCTTTCAGCTCGCGGAACAGATCGCCGACGATCCAGTTGCTGAGCGCTTTTGCATTGGCGTGAATTCGCATCGCGTGTTCGAAATACTCAGCGACATCTTTTCGGCTTGTGAGTAGTTCGGCGTCATAGGCGGGCAAACCATACTCTGACATGTAGCGGTGCTTACGCGATGCGGCGAGCTCGGGCAACGCGGCGGTGATTTCTGCGATCCAGGTATCGTTAATCGTCAGCGGCAGCAGATCTGGATCCGGGAAATACCGATAATCATGCGCCGATTCCTTCGAACGCATCGAGCGAGTCTCCTCGCGCTGCTCATCCCACAGGCGGGTTTCCTGGAAGACCTTGCCGCCGCTCGACAGTGTCTCAATTTGCCTTCCGATTTCAAACGTGAGGGCGCGATCGACGGCCCGAAATGAGTTCAAATTTTTTATTTCGACCTTGGTTCCTAGCCGTTCACTGTCCTGTGGGCGAACTGAGATGTTGGCGTCGCAACGAAAGCTGCCTTCCTCCATATTGCCATCACAAATGTCGAGATATTGGACGATCGCTCTGAGCGTTTTCAGATAGGCGCCGGCTTCCTTCGGCGAACGCAGGTCGGGCTCGCTAACGATTTCCAGCAGTGGCACACCGGCGCGATTGAGATCGACGAGGCTCGAGTCGCTGTACGCATCGTGAATATTTTTGCCAGCGTCTTCTTCCAGGTGAATGCGCGTGAGGCGTACGCGCTTGGCAGCACCATCGACATCGATGTCGATATATCCGTTGACGCAGATCGGCAGCTCGTACTGGCTGATCTGATATCCCTTTGGTAGATCAGGATAAAAATAATGCTTTCGCGCAAGCACGCTCGTGCGAGCGATCTCGCAACCGGTTGCCAGCCCGGCTTTAATTGCAAACTCGATGACCCGCTTATTCAGCACCGGCAACACACCGGGAAAGCCGGCACAGATTGGACAAGCGTTTTTATTGGGCTTCTGACCGAACTTAGTCGAGCACCCGCAGAAAATCTTAGACTCGGTGAGGAGCTGGGCATGGACTTCCAGCCCGATGACGGGCTCGTATTTCATAACAATGAAAAATGCAAAGTTAAAAAAGTCGGAAAATGGTCAGAGTGCCCTAAATGCACGACTGCATTTTTTAACTTGGATTTTAATTCCTAATTGCCGGCGCTTTCTTCTTGTGCCATTCCGTCGCTTGCTCGTAATGATGTCCGACGCGGAGAATCGTTGCTTCATCCCAGTGTTGGCCGATAACCTGCATCCCGATCGGCATGCCTTCCGAATCGAACCCACACGGCAGCGAGAGTGCTGGCAAGCCTGCCAGATTGATCGAGATCGTGTAGATATCCGACAGGTACATCTGCAGCGGTTCCTGGGTTTTTTCACCGATCTTAAACGCGGTCGTCGCCGTGGTCGGTGTGACGATCACGGCGCAGCGTTTGAAAGCTTCGTCAAAGTCGCGCTTGATGAGGGTACGCACGCGCTGGGCCTTTAAATAGTAAGCGTCGTAATAACCGGCCGACAAAGCATAGGTGCCGAGCATGATGCGCCGCTTGACCTCGGCTCCGAAGCCCACGTCGCGGGTGATCCTGTAGGTTTCCGTCAAATCCCTGGCGCCGGCGCGACCGCCGTACCGCATGCCGTCATAGCGTGCCAGGTTTGAGCTGGCTTCCGCGGTTGCGACGATGTAGTACACAGCTACCGCATAGTCCGTATGAGGTAAGGAAATCTCCTCGATCAGGGCGCCGCTGTTTTCAAGCTCTCGAATCGCGCGCCGAACGGCTTGTTCCACGTCGGCTTGCATCCCCGAGGCGAAGTACTCGTTCGGGATACCTACGCGCAGCCCTTTGACGCCACCGAGCAGCTCTGCTGAATAAGGCGGGACGGAGCGCTTTACCGAGGTCGAGTCAGCGGGATCGTGACCGGCGATTGTCTCCAACACGAGCGCTGCGTCGCGCACGTCTTTAGCGACAGGGCCGACCTGGTCCATGGACGAAGCGAAAGCGATGATGCCGTAGCGGCTCACCCGCCCGTAGGTCGGTTTGAGACCGACGATGCCGCAGCATGCCGCCGGCTGGCGAATCGATCCGCCGGTATCAGTGCCGAGAGCGGCGATAGCCTGATCGGCTGCGACCGCTGCGGCCGAGCCGCCTGAGGAACCCCCGGGTATGCGTTCGAGATTCCATGGATTGCGCGTGGCAAAGAACGCGGAATTTTCCACCGAAGAGCCCATCGCGAATTCGTCCAGGTTGGTCTTGCCCACGATCACCGCGCCGGCGGCGCGGATTTTTTGCACTGTCGTCGCGTCGAAAGTCGGAATGAAGTCGCCCAGAATTTTAGACGCGGCTGTCGTGCGCAGCCCTTGGGTGAGAAAGTTATCCTTCAGAGCCATGGGGATGCCGAGCAGAGGCGAGTCGCCGTCTTTTGCGCGCAAGCGCGCATCGGCGCGGCGAGCCTGGTCAAGCGCGCCCTCGCGATCGAGAGTCAGATAAGCATGGATCTGCTCATCGCTCGCGGTAATACGCTCAAGAACCGCTTCAGTCAGCTCGACGGATGTGATCTCGCCCGCGCGCAATTTTTCTCCAGCAGCGTGAAGAGTCAGTGCGGCGAGGTTCATTCGATGATCTTGGGAACTTTGAAGAATGTCCCGTCCCGGTCCGGCGCGTTGGCCAACAACGCTTCGGGATCGGGCTGATTCGTGACCACATCATCCCGTAGAGCAGGCATCGTATCGACTCGATGGCTGAAAGCTTCGATTTGCGCCGTATCGAGCTGGTTGAGTTTGTCCATGTACTCTAAAATATTGTCGAGTTGCCGGACTAGATGCGATTTCTCCTCGGCCGTAAGTCGCAGCCGAGCTAAAACGGCGATGCGATCGACTTCTTCCGCAGTAATTTTCATGGAATTTTTTTAACACAAGCCCGAATCAATGCCAATCTACTTTGAGAAAGGTCCTGCTGTCTCTCAATCAGCTAATTTATTTGCAGTTGAGAGGCCTTTTAGCTAACAATAGCAGGCGATGGAGGATAGGCAGCTACCTTTCGGAATCGGGATGGGGGCAGTAGAATTTCACTCCTACGAAGAGGAGAGCTACGCCCGCGGATTTATGTCGATTGCCGGCCTCGACGAGGTAGGACGCGGCCCTCTCGCGGGTCCTGTGATCGCCGCGGCGGTCATCCTGCCGCGCGGCTACTCGCATCTTGGGATTAAGGATTCAAAGCTAATCTCGGCGAAGCAGCGCAAAAAAATGTCGCTGGTAATTCAAGAGAACGCCGAGTGCTGGGGGTTGGGCGTGGTGGAAGTGGAAGAAATTGACCGGCTCAACATCCTTCACGCAAGTCTGCTAGCCATGGTGAAAGCGCTAGCAGCGCTGCGTTCGCAAGTGGACTGCGCCCTAATCGACGGCAATCAAACCATACCCCTAGC
>JAICHC010000457.1 GCA_025922795.1 Candidatus Binatia bacterium
CCGCGATGAGAATCGGGCGGCGGCCCATGCGATCGATGAGAAAGCCCGTCGGCACGGCGGCGAGCAACCCGCCCAGGGCATGCACGACGATCACCAGCGAAGCGACGCCGAAGCCGGTGTCGAAGGATTTCGCGAATACCGGTATCGCCGGTGTGGCGATGCTGTAGCCCAGCGCAAAGACGAACGCCGGGAAATAGAGAGTTAAAAACTGGTAGGAAGAAAAAAAGCCGTCGTTCTCGTGCGGCTGTGAATCCTGCGGTGGAGCCATACTGGTACGCGACGCTGTTCCCAGTATGAACGAGTCAGCGGGAAAGCCTCGTTGATTCCCAACGTCGCTTTAGCTGTGGGACTCAAGCATCAAGCATATAATTCGATCTTCGCGCCGGGTCAATCTTGCACTCTTCGCTATGGACTTTCCTTTCCCTCTCAGGGCCGAACGTTTTAAACCGAAGAAACGATTAAAAGCCCTTCTCCAGTTGCATAACGATTTGAACGGAGCGGCCGGTCCTGAGTGCAGCCGGGCGCGTCGAAGGGAAGCAATTGAACGGCTGAACCATTGGGACGTCTGGAACGTGTGGAACCGCCCTTCGTCGAACGTCTTGAACGGAGCGCAACGGCTGAAACGATTCGAGCGTTTTGAACAATTTCTGCCTCCTGTTTTCGAATCGACCCCTCCCAACCTACCGTTCAAGCATCAAGCTTGCTTTACGATCGGCCAGAGATCTTCCATTCAAGCGATCAGATCTTTGGCCGCTTCCCCAGGCGGCAAAAATTGCATGTAAATGGCGATCTCCGCCGCGCCGAGTTTCTTCGCTGTCGCGAAATCTTCGCCGATCTGCTCGAGGGTCCCGGTAAACTCGGTCCGTTCTTTTTCGATCGGCGTTTTATGAATTTCGACGCCCGCCGTAACAATAAGCTCGAGCTTGGACGGATCGCGGCCGGTCTCTCTTGCCATGTTCTTGATGCCATCGAACATCGCTCCGACCTCGCTAAGCGGAATACCGACCGGAAGCCAGGCGTCGGCCTCGGCGGCGACGCGTTTCATGGCGGAAGGCGTAAATGCCGCCATATAGATCGGCGGATGAGGTTTCTGCACGGGCTTTGGACCGATGAAGGATTTTGGAATGCGATAATGCTTGCCGTGAAATTCCACCGGATCGGTCGTCCAGACTTTTTTGAGCAGCTCGATCGACTCATCGGCGCGTTTGCCGCGATCTTGCCAAGTTGCGCCGGCCGCTTCGTATTCGTCCGGCGACCAGCCGATGCCGAATCCCACCCGCAGCCGTCCTCCGGACAAAATATCAAGAGTGGTCAAACGGCGCGCCAACAAAACGGGATTGTACCAGGGAAGGTTGAGGACGCCGGTTGCCAGAGCGATGCGGCTCGTGTGCGCGGCGGTAAACGTCAGCGTCTCCACGGGATCGAGCACGTTCTTATATTGAACCGGCAAAGAACCGTCGCCGATCGGATAAGGGGCCCGCGGATTGACCGGCCAGAGTAACCGATCGAGAACCCAAAGACTGTCGAAACCCAGACCCTCGGCCCGCTTGGCAACCATGACCAATGCCTCCGGTCCGGCCAGCGAACCGATCTGTGGAAGTGCAAATCCAAAACGCACGATTACCTCCTAAAAAGATGCATAGGGCGAAAGCCTCGCCGTTCCTAGGTCATTCGATCATAGCCTTCAAACACATGGACTGTGTTCACATTGGAGCCTTTCGATAAACATGGCCACACATTACTTGGATACCAGTTCCGCTGCCGCTCGTTAAGATCGTCGGCCATTTCAAAGTCTGATGTGAGTCGCACGTACGGGCAACCGAGAACTTGACGCCGACGTGGCTGATATTTTACTTTGACTGATTCCTCGCGACGATCAAAATCTCTAAGAGTTCTAGATATGAATCGAGCCTTCAGGACACGGCTATTGACTATGATCGCTGGCATCGGCGCCAGCCCAGATGAAAACGACGATTCGCGGCTGCGCAGAATGCTGTTTATTGGCGCCAGCCTTGCGGGCATCCCCTCGTGGGCTTTCTATGGCGCGCTGTATGCCTCTCTCGGCGCGCCGCTGGCGGCGGCGGTGATGTTCACTTTCATGGCAACCTGTCTGGCCAATCTCATCCTCTTCGGGATGACCGGCCGCGGATTTTTCTATTTTCTGCTTTTTCTAACTCTCTCGCCGATGATCGCCTCCCTCCTGCTGGTGATCATTCTGGGCGGCCTGATGGGGTCCGCCATGCATGTGGTGTGGGGACTGTTGACTCCTTTGGGCGCGCTCGTGGTTTATGGACCGAAAGTCGCGAGACGCTGCTTTGCCGCTTACGTCGGCGTGCTCGGGCTCGGTACAGTGCTGTCGTACAGCACGACTGCTCCGTTTAACGTCCTCGATCCGCGCGTGCTTTCCGCTGTGATGGGCATAAACATTATCGGCGTATCGGCTTTCGCTTTCGGCATCCTGCACTACTTCGTTCGCGCCCGTGATCTCGCTCTCGGCCTGGTGCGAAACGAAAGGGAAAGATACGAGGCGCTGCTGCTTAACATTCTGCCTAAGGATATTGTTTCGATACTAAAGAACAAATCGCGAACGATCGCCGATCACTTCGACGGCGCAAGCATTCTCTTTGCGGACGTTGTCGATTTTACCCCGATGTCGGAGCAGATGTCCCCTACCGAGCTGGTCGATCTGCTTAACGAAATCTTTTCGTACTTCGACGACTTGGTCGAGAAATACGACGTCGAGAAAATCAAGACGATCGGGGATTGCTACATGGTGGCAAGCGGTGTGCCCCGTCCGCGCCCCGATCATGCCCACGTACTGGCGCGTTTAGCGTTGGACATGCGTGAATTTGTGAACCAGCGTACATTTGGTGAACACAAAGTCAGCCTGCGTATCGGCATCAACTCCGGGCCCGTGGTGGCGGGCGTCATCGGCCGCAAGAAGTTCATTTACGATCTGTGGGGCGATGCCGTCAATACCGCCAGCCGCATGGAATCCCACGGCAGCAACGGAATCATTCAGATCACGCGCGCCACCTACGAACTCATCAAGGGCGATTTCGTATGTGAGCCACGCGGCGCGGTGTATGTGAAAGGCAAAGGCGAAATGGAGGCCTGGCAGATTCACGCCGATCTAGAACATTAAAAGTGTTCTCCGAGCTAAGCGCCTCACTGCTGCCGCTAAACTCGCAGCCTAAGCTTCGCCCGGTTCGTGGAGTGCATAGCTTTCCACGGATTCGATCACCTCGCGATGCGTAGCGCTTCCTTTCGACTTTCTTCAAGAAGCTTCAACTAACTCCCTCAAGTTTTCCAAATATTTCTGTCCGGTCGGTCTGCCGAAGCGAGAGATGAAAGCGATCAGCAGGCGGAAAAAAATATTGATTCCCGAGTTGTGGATCTCGATCTTTTGCGCCAGCAACGTCCCTTCCGCGGTTCGCGACAACCGGTAAGTCTCGTCGGTGTAGCTGCCGCCCGGGAGATTACCTTCGTAAGGCGGATGACGAGCTTTTCCGGCCTGCGGTACTCGACGATCTCGGCGAGGAATTCGCTCGTCTTCTTTCTCATCGTGTACGTGATTCGGTATCTGTAGCCGACCGCCCGCTCGCCCCAGCTGATGGCGGAAATGCGCTGGATTTTCGGATTCCACAGTTTCATCCGTTCCGGATCTTCGATGAAGATCCACACCTTCTCCGGCGGGCCTTTGATTTGAACGGTGTCTTCGAGAATCATGCCCAGTTTGCCACGCGCCTGGCCGCTTCTTATCCACGACTAGAGACGGAAAAAAGGATACGGTCGGCCGCGGCCAAACTTTGCGGCTGGGGGCTCAGCGGCGAGCGCTCGGTCGCCATTAATCGAATTCCCCACTACAACAACCCATCG
>JAICHC010000458.1 GCA_025922795.1 Candidatus Binatia bacterium
GATCAATCGGGGTTATGGCGACCGTGCGGGCGCTGCGACCGATCGCTATTCGGTTTGGAATGAAGATTGGAAAGTCGAAGGCGATGACAAAAACCACGAGATCTACGTCAATGATCGCGGTACGACACTGCGTCTTTCGCTCAAATCGCTCAAACCGCCGGTGTTGCACGGCGACGATGGACATAGCCAAAAGGCCGAAGGCGAAGGGCGCGCGTCGTATTATTATTCTTTGACGCGCATGCAGTCCGAAGGCGAGCTGATCGTCGACGGCAAGAAGGAGAAAGTCAGCGGCCAGAGTTGGATGGACCATGAGTTCGGCAGCAATCAATTGGCGCCTGAGCAAGTCGGATGGGACTGGTTCAGCATCCAGCTCGATAATCAAACGGAGCTGATGCTTTTTTTGATGCGCCGTAAAGACGGATCGGTCGATCCGTATTCCAGCGGCACTCTCGTCAGCGCCGACGGAACGACCAAACACCTCGCGCGCAAAGACTTTCGCATCGAAGTTTTGGACCGCTGGAAGAGTCCGAAGAGTGGCGCAAACTATCCGATGCGATGGAAAGTCGCGATCCCGTCGGAAGAGATCGCTTTAGAAATTGTGCCGGCCTTTCCCGATCAGGAGCTGATCACCAGCCGCAGCACGCGGGTGACGTACTGGGAAGGCGCAGCGGCTATCACGGGGACGTTCAAAAACGCCCCGGTGACGGGGAATGGCTATGTCGAAATGACGGGGTACGCGGGAAAGCTCACATTGTAAACACGTCTTTCTTCTCCAGTGGGACACTTAAACTTGCACGTGCGTTGAATGTCGAAGCGAGGCGGAATCGTCTGACGCAAGGCCCCGATCCATGTCTGCTTGAGCACATCGCGACGGAGTTAATTTCGCCGATTCGTGACTTCCTGCAATTCAAATCTCTCAAAATCGTCAATCCTTTCCTTAATTCATTCACCGCTGGACCAGTTTTATCGGGGGAGGAATCCGTAGTTGATTTAATCTCGAGAAATCAGGAAACTCTTCTTGTCGACAATGAGCATCATTCAAAACGTAAAGACGACGGTTCAGCGATTTAACCTGCTTTCGCCAGGCGAGCGAATCCTTGTCGCCGTGTCCGGCGGGCCGGATTCGGTGGCGTTGCTGCATCTTCTTCATGAGCTGCGTGAACAGTTTCGACTTCGGCTCGAAGTCGCGCATTTGCAGCACGGGATTCGTGCCGATGACGCCAAAGAGGATGCGCGGTTTGTCGAGCAATTGGCGGCACAGCTCGATATCCCTTTTCATTTGAAGGAAGTTGATCTACCGCAGATGAAGTCCGCGGCCGGCAAAGGCAACCTCGAAGCGCTGGCGCGAGCGGAGCGCTATCGTTTTTTTGCTGATGTCGTGCGCGACCGGAAGCTCGATAAAGTTGCAACCGCGCACACTCAGGATGATCAGGCTGAGACGGTGTTGATGTGGTTCTTGCGCGGCGCCGGGTTGAATGGATTGGGCGGTATGTCGCCGCTGGATCTATTTGATATTGCCGGCGGTGATTCGGGCGGGCTGACGGTGATCCGTCCGCTTCTCGAAGTCTCCAAAGCGGAGGTTCTGCAATATCTGGCGGAGCGGCACCTGGCATTCCGAGCCGATCGAAGTAATCAAGATATTAGTTTACTGCGCAATTGGATCCGCCTGGACCTGCTGCCGCTCATCGCACGCCGTGTCGGCAGGCGGGTGGCGGCGCGCCTGTCTCAGCAGGCCGAGCTTTGTCGGGAGGAAGATGTCTTTTTGAATGATTTAGCACGCAGCCGGTATCGGGCAATGCTCTTTGACGGCGGGCTGTCCCGGCAGGTCTTTCTCGTGGAACCACGACCGCTACAAAGAAGGATTTTACGTCTTTGGGTCGAACAGGTCAGGGGTAAACTGGATGGTCTGGAATTTGTTCATATCGAAGGAATCTTGCGTCTAATTCTACAAAAGATGCCTCAGGGCCGGGCACCGATTCCCGGGGGCTGGGAGCTCGTCCGGGAGTATGACACGCTGAGGCTGGTCAAGCGGTTTCGGACCTCGCATCGGGTTTGCTACGATTATCCTCTGAAAACGGGAGTAGTTTTGACCATTCCTGAAGCTGGTCTTGAACTCCACAGCAGGCGCATGTCAGCATCGCTTAACCGGCTTCCCGATGATCTGATGGAGGCTGTTTTTGATGCGGCCACGGTCCCCGAGTCGCTGTCGGTACGCAATTTTCGCCCAGGGGACCGGTTTCAACCTTTGGGAATGAGCGGGCACAAGAAGGTCAAGGATTTGTTCATCGAAAAGCGGGTACCGTTGTCCGTTCGAACCCATTGGCCGATTCTGACGAGCGGTGACGAGGTCCTTTGGATTCCCCGCTATGGGCGGAGCGCGGCCGGCTCTGTCTCGGGAAGCACCACATCCATTTTGCATGTTAGAGCGCAGTGGATTTCAGGGTAGCTCAAGATTGATCCAAGTGGTCTCGTGTGTTACTCTTTTTGCGTTCATAACTTTGGAGGATCGGTTGAGTCAATCATCTAAACATATCGCGCTGTGGTTGGTTCTGGCGTTGATTATTCTCGCCGTCTTCAGCGTCTTTAATAAGCAGCACGGCCGCGAGCCGGAGATCGTCTTCAGCGAGTTCATGACAGCAGTGGATCGCGGCGACGTGCAGAAGGTAACGATTCAGGGCCACAATATTCAAGGCGAGTACAAGAACGGCGAGCGCTTTAGAACCTTCGCGCCAGACGATCCCGAGCTGGTGAAATCCTTGCGCGACAAAAAGGTCAAGATCGCCGCAAAACCGGAAGAAGATTCACCGTGGTACATGGTCCTTTTGCTCAATTGGTTTCCCATGCTGTTGCTGATCGGCGTCTGGATCTTTTTCATGCGGCAGATGCAGGTGGGGGGCGGCAAGGCGATGTCGTTCGGCAAGAGCCGGGCAAAATTGCTAACCGAGAATCAACATCGAGTCACGTTCAGCGACGTCGCCGGCGTCGATGAAGCAAAAGACGATCTTCAAGAAATAATCTCATTTCTCAAGGATCCCAAGAAATTTACCAAATTGGGCGGTCGGATTCCCAAGGGCTGCCTGTTGGTCGGCCCGCCGGGTACCGGGAAAACCTTGTTGGCTCGGGCCATCGCCGGCGAGGCCGGTGTGCCGTTTTTTAGCATCAGTGGATCGGACTTCGTCGAGATGTTCGTCGGTGTCGGCGCCTCGCGCGTCCGAGACCTTTTCGTACAAGGCAAAAAGAACGCACCATGCATCATTTTCATCGATGAAATCGATGCCGTCGGACGGCACCGGGGAGCGGGGCTCGGCGGCGGCCACGACGAGCGCGAACAAACGCTCAATCAGCTGCTGGTCGAAATGGATGGTTTCGAGGCCAACGAAGGGGTTATTCTAATTGCCGCGACCAATCGTCCGGATGTATTGGATCCGGCGCTGCTTCGTCCCGGCCGATTCGACCGCCGCGTCGTCGTGCCGCGCCCGGACGTGAAGGGCCGTGAGGGTATTTTGCAAGTGCACACGCGTAAGGTTCCGGTCGGCTCGGACGTCGATATCGGCGTGCTGGCACGGGCGACACCAGGATTTGCCGGTGCCGATCTCGAGAATCTGGTCAATGAGGCGGCGCTTCTGGCGGCGCGCAACAATAAAGAAAAAGTTGATATGCACGACTTCGAGCTCGCCAAGGACAAGGTCATGATGGGCGCGGAGCGGCGCAGCATGATCATCAGCGAGGAAGAAAAGCGCAACACCGCCTTTCACGAAGCCGGACACGCGCTTGTCGCCAAGCTTCTGCCCGGAGCTGATCCGATTCACAAAGTGACGATTATTCCACGCGGCATGGCCTTGGGTTTGACTCAACAGTTGCCGATAGAC
>JAICHC010000459.1 GCA_025922795.1 Candidatus Binatia bacterium
CCAGTCACAGCCGTAATTTTTTGAGCTTGTCATTGCGCCGTCGGTCGGATTTGGAAGCTCGGTTCGGATTACCGCCTCTGCGGCTCTCCACATATTCATCTTCAGCGTCGACATCTTCTGTCATCGCGCCGCCACCCAAGGCTCGAAGGATCCGGTTAAATTCGCCGGCTGTAATGGCGATCGCGCCGAAACGTTCAACGGCGCGGCGAATTTCGCGGTCCGATGTCACCACCACCGAGCCTGCTCCCTTCGCGCGGGCCAGCCGTACGATCACGGCATCCGCTTTTTCGTTCAGCCTCGAATAAACAATGGAAATCCCGTCCTTTTTGATTAAGACTTGATCGCCGCGCCCGGTGCGCCAACCGTCAAAAACGACGGTGACATCAAAATGCTTGATTTTCTGATAAGCGGAGAGCCGTTGAACTAACCCGTTGCGCTTGGGCTCGAGAGGCTCGAGAAGCCCCTGATCGTTCCCGATCAGATTATAGCCGTCAATAATGAGATCCATTTACCCGGGCCATTTTGCCAGCCATCACAACCAGTTCATAGGCGCTGGTTGTCAAAAATAAAAAAAACAGGTACAACCGTTGCGATTTTCACTGGAGGATCTGCCAAGTTGCCGCTGAACATAAACAAAGCTAGAAGAATCAACGAATTACCTCCTTACCTGTTCGCCGAGATCGATCGCCGAAAACGGGAGGCTCTAGCCCGCGGCGTGGACCTCGTTGACCTCGGTGTCGGAGATCCGGATATACCGACTCCGGCCCAGGTCGTCGAAAAACTCATGGAAAGCGTCAGTAAACCGCTTAATCACCGCTATCCGAGCAGCTCCGGAATGCCGGAATTCCGCGCAGCGGTCGCCAATTGGTACAAAACCCGCTTCAATGTCGAACTGGATCCGGGAAAAGAAGTGGTTTCTCTGATCGGCTCCAAAGAAGGCATCGGCAATATGGCCGTCGCCTTCGTCGATCCCGGAGACGTAGTTTTAGTATCGAGCCCCTGCTACCCCGTTTATCATATCGGTACAGCCTTTAGCGGCGGCAAGAACTATTTTCTGCCGCTGAGAAAAGAAAATCATTTTTTGCCCGATCTGGACGCCATTCCAAACGACGTTGCTCGCCGGGCCAAGCTGCTGTGGATTAACTATCCCAACAATCCTACGGCCGCTGTCGCCGATCAAGATTTTTATCGCCGTGTGGTCGAGTTCGCCAATCGGCACAACGTGATAGTTTGCCACGACGCCGCTTACAGCGAGATGGGTTACGACGGTTACCGGCCGCTGAGCTTTCTACAGATCGACGGCGCCCGCGAGGTCGGCATCGAATTTCATTCGCTGTCGAAGACGTTCAATATGACCGGCTGGCGTATCGGAATGGCGGTGGGAAACCCGGAAATTGTCGCCGGACTGGCCCAAGCCAAATCCAATTTGGATTCGGGAATATTTCAATCAATCCAGGAGGCGGGCATCGAAGCGCTGCGTTTAGGCGATCAAATCGTCGAGCCGTCGCGCACGATCTATCAGGAGCGCCGCGATATTCTGGTCGAGGGCTTGCGCGCAGTCGGGCTCGACTGCGAAAAACCGCGCGCGACGTTTTACGTCTGGGTCGCCTGCCCGAAGGGACTTTCCTCCGCCGATTTCACCGCCAAGCTGCTCGACGAAGCCGGTGTCGTGACGACTCCCGGCAACGGTTTCGGCGATGCCGGGGAAGGATACGTGCGCTTTACAGTCTGCGTCGACAAAGAACGACTGCGGGAGGTTGTGGAAAGGATTCGCAGGGTTAAACTGTAAATTCTTTCTTCATAGCGGCCGCATGCCAAACGCAATAGCTCATCAGGTTTATGTCGGGATCGGTTCCAATGTCGGGAACAAGAGGGAAAACTTCTTCGAGGCCGTTGACCGGCTCGCCAAGTTGCCCGAAACCAAGGTGATCAAAGAATCGTCGCTTTACGAAAGTGAGCCCTTGGGCGATGGCCAGGACTGGTACGTCAACGGCGCCATTGAGATCGAGACCAAATTCAAGCCAGACATGCTGCTCAAGAAGTTCAAGAACATCGAGCGCGCCATGGGCCGGAAAAAAGTCAAGAAACGCTGGGGCGCGCGCATCATCGATTTGGATATCCTGCTCTACGATTCGGCCGTCGTTAAAAAGAAAAATCTAAGAATCCCCCATCCCGAAATGCCGACCCGCAAATTCGTCCTGATTCCGCTGAGCGAGATTGCCCCGCAGGTCATTCATCCCGAGCTGGGCGTGACCATCTCCGAGTTGCTCATCAACGTGAAAGATGACAAAAAGATTCATCTGTACCACGCGTAACCTGCGCGCTCGCAGGGAGCGAAATGTTGCTGCTCCGTCTCATCCTACTTTTCCTCATTTGTTACATTCTTATTGCCGTGGTCCGATCGCTCATCGGACGCGGTAAAGGCGCTGTTTCGAATAGGACCAAATCCAACCTGGACGGGGAAGAGATGGTGCTCGATCCGCAATGCCAAAGCTATATTCCCAAATCCGACGCGGTAACACAGTCCGGGCGCTATTTCTGCAGCCAGGAATGCGCGAGGCTCTATTTAACTCGCTAGCGCCCGCAGAATTCTTTCGTGGACATTGTCGAAGCCGCCGTTCGACATCACCAGCACCACATCTTTGGGTTGACCATCACGCGCAATGACGGCCGCGATCTCCGTCGCGCTTGCCGCCTTGCCGGCGCGATCATCACCGCATAAGCGATTGATCCGGCCGACGAGATTATCGATCGAGAGGCGCTCGCCGTCGGGAACCTTCTCCGGCTGGTGGACTCCTGCCAACAGAATCCGGTCCGCCAGGGCCAGAGCCGAGGCGAACTCCTGCTCGAAAATATTCCGCTTGCTGGTATTGCTGCGCGGCTCGAATACCGCCCATATGCGCCGACCCCGGTAGGCTGCACGAACTGCGTCGAGGGTCTCGCGGACTGCCGTCGGGTGATGAGCGAAATCGTCCATCACTAAGACGCCGCGCTGCTGGCCGCGAATCTCCTGGCGGCGCTTGACTCCCGTAAAACTCCGAAAGCCATCGCGGAGCCTGGCGCGATCCAGGCCCATGACTCGCCCAAGGGCGTAAACCGCCAGGGCGTTTTTGATATTGTGCCGGCCAATAAGCCCGACCTCGATACGCCCCTCGGATTGACCACGGTAACATGGCTGAAAAAAAGTCCGGCCCTCGTGAAACTCTGGTGCGAGCGCTTGCCAGTCGGCATCGTCATCCCCATACGTGACGAGATGACATCGCGCCGCGGCGGCTATTTCCCGGGTCGCCGCATAGTCCCGGCAAAGGACCAGTGACCCGTCGCGAGGAATGATTTCCATGAGCCGGACAAACGCGCTTTTGACGTGATCGAGATCGCGGTAGATATCAGCGTGGTCAAACTCGATACCGGTGAGAATCACGTGATGCGGACGGTAGTGAAGAAACTTTGGCCCTTTATCGAAAAACGCCGTATCGTATTCGTCGCCTTCGATGACCACGTGTTCGCCGGCGCCGGCGTTCCAGCCGCTGCAGAAATTGATCGGCACCCCGCCGACGAAAAAGCCGGGATTCAGTCCGGCGCGCGTTAAGACCCACGCCGCCAGCGCTGTGGTGGTCGTCTTGCCATGCGTCCCCGTGATAACCAGCGATGTTCTTGCACCGATAAGAAAATGACCGAGCGCCTGCGGAAACGAGATATAGGGGATGTTCTGCTCAAGCACCGCTTGTGCCTCGGCGTTGCTCCGCGGTACGGCGTTACCGATGACGACGAGATCGGGCCGCGGCGATAGATGCTCGGCGGCGAATCCCGGCTGAACCTCGATGCCGATCTGCTCCAGGTAAGTGCTCATCG
>JAICHC010000460.1 GCA_025922795.1 Candidatus Binatia bacterium
ATAGGTCTGGACGATGATGGATCGCGTGAATCTTCACGACCAGATCGCGGATGGTGTCCTGAGCGTAAAGCCACTCAGGTGAAAACAAGCAAAAGCTCAGCACGATCAGGCGGGTTAAGATTCGTAGCATGGCAACTCCTTTGATCAACGGCTTTCAAAAGCAGCGATATTATATACGAATTTTACTCAAAGTTAAGAAGTTATTTCGACTCGAAGCGGCACCTAATTACCTTGACAGCACTGACCGGGAAAATGTATCGGTTGCCGTATTGTCTCAGGTTTATGGCTCCAGGTTCTTGGGTTTAACCAGGAGTCAATCTCCCGCAGAAAACTTGTGGAGGTAAACAATGTGGTATCTGGTTTTGCGCCGGCCGATAAAGCCGCGGGAAGAATGGACAGTCAGTTTGGATCAGCATCTGGTGTGGATGAAGCAGCAACATGACACGGGAAAAATTCTTTTTTCCGGCCCGACCACGGATCGCAAGTACGGTGTTTACGTGATCCGCGCCACTGGCAAAGAGGAAGCCGAAAGGATCGCCGCCGGTGATCCCTATACGGCAGCTGGTTTTTGCGCTTTCGAATTGCTCGAGTGGGAAGTGCATCAAATCATGGGCATCGGTCCCTTTACCGCAGCTGAGATGCGCGCGCATAAATAAAAATTGGGTGGCTCTGAGCGGGGAAATCACCGTGAAGATTTTTTCCAGTGAAACGTAAAAATCAGCTTGACATAGGCGTTTGACGGCGGTAGCAGTGAAATTACCCCTAGGGGCCGAAAAGAGTGAACAGTGCGCGGCTGTTTCGAGGCTCTTTTCTGATACGGAGGTTTTATGACAGGAGAGATTAGTCCGCCGGGCCAGGCAGGCCCGCCGACCGCGGGCGCCAGCAGTTCGATCGAGCTACACGTCAAACATCGAGCTGTGTGAATCAAGCCCTCAATCTCGGCGCCAAGAGGCGCGAACCCAAATCGGGGTCACTCAGAAGGTTGGGCTTCCTCAAAGCAGACTCGAAAACTATTGACGGTAGAAGGATCGAACTAACACTGTGCGAATCGTTGGTGAGCGGGCTGCAGTGAGATAAATAAGCAGTTAGCGACGCGATGGCGTCGACAACGGGCGATCTGATCAGTTCAGATTGCCCGTTTTGTTTTTCGCCGGGGGGGACGACCGGCCGGTTCCCGCTGCGCGGTAGGAACACTTATTCGCGCAGAAGCTTTCCGAAACCGTCGATCGGCGCTTTCATGCCGAGGGCGTGCATGACCCACCAAAGCGACGCCGCGGTGCTTGAAACCACCGGCTTGCCGGTATCGTCTTCCAGTTCCTGCACATAGGCGACCGAGCGCCAGCGCCCCTGGATCAGCAGGCTGTCGACTTTGGGATGCTGGCGGAACAGCTTGCGCGCGACTTTGTAGGAGGCGTAGTCCGGGAGTTTCACCTGATCGACCGGCTTGGAAACTTCCAGACCTTGGATGGCGAGAACCTTCAATCCGCCGTCCTCGTAGTATTTCTTCACCGCCTGGTTGATGGTTTCTTTGTACGCGGTGGCGATCACGGTACTACTTACGGCCAAATGTTTAAGCGCTTCTACGGTCGCGCTCATAGCCGTGCTGACTGGCAAGCCAACCTGTCGCGACAACCTGGCAACGATCTCCTGTTCCGCAGCGTAACCGCGTTGTGTGCCGAGGGTTATGCCGCCCATGAGAATGGCGTCGCATTCTTCGGCGGCGAAGATGCCCAAGCCGGCGCCCAGCGCGTCGATCGCTTTATTGAACTCGGCCTCGGTGTGCGCCTGAACGTTGAGGCCGGAGGCAACGATCGTGAAGCCTTTAGGCAGGATTAAATCCCAGTCCGAGGGCGTTTCGAAGACCGACGGCGATAAATATCCAATGCGCGCTTTCCAGCCAGACAAGTTTTTCTCCTGACTCCAATGAATTCTCAGTGACGGGCGGCTTCCTGCACCGGCTGACGGGTCAAAAAACCAAGGCCGGCGACGATCAAAAACAACACCAGAGCGGCGAAGAAAAGTCCGGGATTCATGAGCGGCAATCCCAGAATTGCGTCCAAGGAACGCGCGCCCGGCCCTAGCAGCCCGACGGCGGCGACCCCGGCGATTAAGCTCAGATTGTATTCGTAACCGTGATTTTTGTTCCAGAAGCCGCGCGCGAGTTTATTGCTCAGTACGGCCACGGTCATGATGGTAATTATTGTGGCGGCGCCGAGCTGGGTAAAGGCGCCGAAAAAAACCGACAGCCCACCGGCCAACATGCCGAAGCCGAAAAGCGGGCCCCACAGCCAGCTTGGTCTGAAACCTGCTCGAGTCACGGTCTCCTCCGCTCCCTTCAAACCGGTTCCGCCCCCGAAAGACGGAATTACATGTTGACAGCCGTGCAGAATGAATATCAGCCCGAAAACAAAACGAAGCACCAAGTGGCCTAGTTCTTCCATGGGGTATCCTCCTTTGGAAAGTTCTCTTACCGTACTACGGTCTTACGCCAAACGATTAAAAGATCACAGTGCCGCTCGAGAATGGCCTAACAAGTCCATCCCTCTGGCTCGTGCTCGATCGCATTTGTGCTTCGTTTCATTTCCTCCAGCGTACGAGGGGAGAGCTGGAGTGTTGAGTGATCGCCCGGAAAATAGGAAACTCCGGGCCTTGCGTCAAGCGGTACCCGCCGGTGATGTATGACTCGGAGGTTTGAGCGTACGTAACTCCGAACCTAGCACCTGTTCGCAAGAACGGCGTCAGAGATTGCGGCAGCTTGTGGCGGCAACCCGGTTTGGCTATAGGAGAGGGGGACAGGGATCAGGATTTTTTTTGGTTACGGAGTCTTCCTATGGCTGAGCCATCGAATGAAAATCTCAAACGCATCCGTACCGACGTCGTCGGCAGCCTGCTCAGGCCGGCGTATTTGAAACAGGCCTATGCGGATCGCGACCGGGGCAAGATCAGCGCGGAAGAGTCGCGCCGGATCCAAGACGATGCGATTCGCGAAGCGGTGCGCTTGCAGGAGCAAGTTGGACTCGACGTCGTCACCGACGGCGAGTTTCGCCGTTTGAATTTTCAGGACAGCTTCGCGGCCTCGGTGAGCGGCTTCGACGCTCGGCAGGCGGATCTGTCATTCATGGAGAGTCTCTCGCGCGAGGGCAAGCCGCTGCAGCGCTGGGATCCATATCACGTCGCCGAAGGCGCGGCGATTCTGCAGCGCCGGCCAGTATCGCAAAAGCTTCGCATGGTGCGCAATCTGCCGTTGGAAGAATATCGCTTCGTCAGCGCTTTGACCGGCAAGCCGGCCAAAGTTTCCCTGGTCGGCCCTGACCGCATCGTCCAGCGCTTCGACTATCAGAAGTCGAAATCCGTCTATTGGAGTCTGGATGACTTTGTCGCGGATGTCGTGCGCATCGAGCGGGAGATGGTTCGAACCCTGGTGGATGCCGGCTGCCGGTACGTGCAGATCGATGCACCGAGCTATACGGCCTATGTTGACGCGCCCTCGCTCGACGAGATGAGGGAGCGGGGCGAAGATCCGATGAAAAATCTCATGCGCTCGATCCGGGCGGACAATGAAATCTTGCGTCTCTTCGACGGCGTGACCTTCGGCATCCATCTTTGTCGCGGCAACCAACGCAGCATGTGGCATCGCGAGGGGAGTTACGACGCCATCGCCGAGGCGCTCTTCGGCGGGCTTCGGCACGATCGATTTTTGCTCGAATACGACAGCCCGCGCGCCGGGACCTTCGAGCCGCTGCGCTTCGTGCCCAAGGACAAAGTGGTCGTTCTCGGATTGGTCAGCACCAAAGTTTCCGAGCTGGAAAAAGTCGACGACCTCAAGCGACGCATCGACGAGGCAAGCC
>JAICHC010000461.1 GCA_025922795.1 Candidatus Binatia bacterium
CGACGCCGCTAATTAACAGGGGAAGAAGTGCAAAAGCGATACGGGAGTTGCCGCGCGCCCCGGAAGTCATAGCGCTTTACAAAAAGCTCGCCGATGCCGGTTCGCTGCCGCCGCGATAGGCGCTTGCCACTCACATCTTCATCTATCGTATTAGGTTTCGGCCGAGAGATGAGCGCAGATCGCCGGCCGCGACAATTGCGCTGCCGAAGGGTGCGCTAGATCGCCTAGAGACGATGGGAATGAGTTATCCTGAGCTGATTATCGATCCGGGCGCAGGCGAATCGACGCATGTATTCTTCGGCTTCCAGCGCGGTCGAAAAACTCCGTTGGCTAGTGAATTCAAAATTCTGCCCGTCGGTAAAGTCAATATGCCCGTGCCACGTCCACGCCTCGGTTTCGCGGTCCTTGCGCACTACTCCGACAAAAGTCTGATTCCGATGAGACTCGGTGATCTTGTACCTGGAACGTTCCTCTGGATTATTTCTCATGCTGATCACATTAGTGCTTGGCCGCTGCATTAGCAAACAAAATCTTTTACAAAACTTGTGGCGCGATTAGCTCTGCCGGAGACACGGTTATGGACGACCGTTGCTTCCATTGAGCAGGGCTCGACCGCGGCCGGTGAGGATGACCTCTGGATCCTGGTTGGATTCCTGACGACTGAGTTGAATGTAGCCGTCAATCATCGCATCCTCCCAGATCGTTTGCCTCGGGCAGTGGCTCTGCCATGCTTCCATGGCCTCGCTGTATGTCCGAGGGCGGCTCGAGATCCAGGATAGAAACTCGATCATCAACAGGTTCGCTGATTCCCCCATGACCCACCTCTAAGTTGGAATATTAT
The DNA here is from genome assembly GCA_025922795.1 of Candidatus Binatia bacterium. The sequence continues at coordinate 842 of JAICHC010000461.1, forward strand.
AATGCCACGCGTCTAGGTCTGACAATGAATACCAGGATAAAGGTCTTCAATGGCTGAAACGAAATCGCCTGTCGATGACAGACCGAAGTGTAAACCGCCAAGGTCCATCAAACCGCCGCTGATTCGCTCTTGGGTTCTGCTCGAACGTACAGTTTAGGCGGAGCCCTGTCGAAATATTTGAACAGGGCCGGACACAGCCAACCCTCCATGCTGAACTGAGGAGAATAATACCAATTGCCGCCGTATTCTTCCCGCCGCCAGCTCAGCTCGACCGTGTAGCCGGGAAACGGAGTCGAAGAAAATAGCAGGCGAAATCCTCCTTTCGCATCCGGGATTGAAGCGACCAAACGATCGATCATGCAGTCGATACCGGCGACGAAAGGTTCTCGGATCAGGCCCACTCGAGGATCGTCGAAGACCCACATTCCTTCGTACTTGTAGGGTGCGATGACGCCGATGCTATTCATGGGCTCATGCTGCAGTCATGCTATGACGCTGTCGATCCATACTACTTTGCCAGTTTCGTTTAAGCTTCACTTGCCGCCGGTGCCTTCGGATCTATGTACGGCTGCCAGCCCCTATTCCAGCTCAGGTACTCCAGAGCCGTGAATCTCTTCTTGTAATCATAAGCGAACGGCTCGCGGTAGGCATAGCCCGGATAATAATAGTGAAAACCGCGATCGCGTGAAAATTGGATTGAATGGAGCATCATCAAGATCCCCAGACTCGTTTTTGCCTCTGCCGGATCGAAGATCGCATAGACCGCCGAAGTCGCGGTCTGTCCCACGTCCAGAAATGTCACCGCGATCAGTCTGTCGCCGTGATAGATGCAGAGCTCGAGGTTGACACAAGGGACCGAATCAGGAACGGGCGACAAGAAGTTGTCAAGCGAGGTGGGAAGGTTCTCTTTGAAGCGCATCCGGTGCTTTAAAAAGAGAGCTTGTTTTTCCTTATCGACGAAGGTCGGGCGAATGAGCAGCCTGGTGTGGCTATTCTTGACCAGGACCCGCCGCTGACTGCGCGTCAGAGTGAACCGCTCCAGATTGATCCTCAGCGGTAAAACCGTGAATTGCTTTCTTCCATGGACGGCGATCCGATAACGAAAGAACAAAACGCCGAAATGCCGCCATCCTTCGGCCCAGAATTGGTCCATTTCCACCGGCGAGGCAGCCAGGTAAAGAAAGCTCTGATCGTCGTTTGGGGAAGTCATAGCCATTTGCAATCGAGCGACACAGTGACCCGCGACAGCAACAGTCTACCGTGTGCAACTACAGATTCAAATTCTCTGTGGGTGTGAGGGATCTGGAGATTCAGCGGTGAGCGCGATTTCGATTTTTATAAACTCGCCTCAGAAGCACGGTTCCATCGGCTTTGACGATAAATCGCGCATCATCCGGATGGCCGCCTCAACGCCCTGATAATAGCCGGGCAGGTGACGGATGACGCGGTAGCCTAAGCTCTCGTAAAAAAGTTGTGCTGCTTCGTTGTCCGCGCGCACCTCCAGCGCAACGCTGAATATGCCCGCGACAACGGCGCATTTTTCGAGCCACTCAAGAAGTTGACGCGCAATGCCCAAGCGCCGAAACGGCGGAGCCACTGCCAGGAGATCCAAATGCGCGGTATCGTCCCCGTAGCGCATGATCGCAAAGCCCACCGTTCGATCATTGATGCGCGCGACGAGCACGTTAACATCCGGATCGCGAATACTCGCCGCGACCCGCTCGGCGGTCCACCTCCAGCGCAATCCGTACTCAATCAACACCCGTGACATGTCGGCGATGGGCGAAGCATCCGCCCGCCGGGCCAACTCTAATGATACCTCGGAATGTGTCATCGGTTTCACTTACGAACAGTAGTCTATCAGGAATTAAATTCTTGTCAGGATCGCCACCCTCGACATGGGGCCCTCCGTCCAGCGGGTGGCTGAACTCCGCTGCAGGTCATTCATCCGGCCTGAAGTCCAGCATTCCTTGAATCTCCAGGCCTTCGATCTCTTGGAGAGTTTTACCGGCGATGCCTTGTAAATCACCGTACATACCGACCGTGGCCTGCATGACGCGATCGATCTGTTCCTCGCGCTTTGCCCACTGACGGGTGATGGCCTTTTTTTCGCGGTCGAGATCTTCTTTCATAGATGAGAAAGCTTCGACAATCGCTTGGACACGCTGGCGAAAGCGCGGGCCCGTGAGGTAGCCGTAAACCATCTCCATCTTGGTTTGCTGGCCTTGCGAAGCCTGGCGCGCACAGGCGACTTCGATCAACGTTTGTCGGAGTGAGAACGCCACCGGCAGAGCGACTTTGGGGTCGGCAACCCAGACGCCGTCGACGTAGCCGAACGTCTCCACATCCTTTGGCAAGGCTTGGCTGATGATCACGGCGATCTCGGCTTTGGCGGCGCGCTGATCTTCGCGCAGTTTGGGCAGCCAACCATCACTCCAGTTCTTTGTCCGTTTAGACTCCCACAGGATCGTGCCGCAAATCTGGTTGAGCGGCCCAAAAACGCGCTGAAGCACGTCACCGCCGAACTCGCCCTTGGGCACAGGTTGAATCGTGTCGCGGGGAAATTTCGCGCTGAGCAGTGCTTCGAGCTCCAGTTCTTGAACTTCTCCTTGAAGTTGCTGCGACCCTTGTTCGGCGCGGCGTTTCAGGTCTTCGATCTGTCTTTGCATGGCCGTGATGGTTTGATCCTTCTCCATCACTTTAAGTTTTAGTTCTTCTTCGGCTTCTTTTTTGGCTTTTTCACGTTCGGCCCCGAGATCGGCCTGAACCCGTTTCTGGACCGTTAAGTCCAACTCGCGCTTGGCGTCATCCAACTCCCGCTGCTTGCGGATCAGCTCCGCTTGGGCTTTCTGCGCCTCGGCGAGCTTTGCATCTCGCTGTTTCAAAATTTCCTGTAGGGAGTTCAGTTCCCGAATCTTCTGATCCAGGTCGTTACCCAGCGCGAGCCTGGCCTTCTGGCCTTCTTCGGCAGCGATGCGGGCGCGCTCGAATTGAAGCTTTTGCGCG
>JAICHC010000462.1 GCA_025922795.1 Candidatus Binatia bacterium
CCATGTAGCCGCCGGGCAAGCGGGTCGAGCGATGCGTGGGAAATAGGTCAGATGAAGTAGCCATAAAGTTCCTCAATGGAGAGAACCGCAGTATTGGAGCGATCGAGTACTGGAGTACTGCGTTTTTCCGGCCCCCATCACTGCATTACTCCAACATTTCATCATTCCATTCTTCACATCCTGAACGCTTCTTTCACGAACAAGCTTTCCGGCGGAATTTCCTTTTTTACCAGACCTTGCTCCATCTGATAGCGATTGAGCGCCTGAATGCTTTTTTTGTCTGAATCGGTCAGTACGCAATCGTAAGGATCATATCCCAATAAGTCGCGTTCCTTGGCGTATCCTTCGGCATCCTTCGGTGTGAAGTATTTTGGCGCCAGCTTGTTGGCTTCGCCGAACGCCTCGATCAATTTTGCCGCTAAATCCGGGTATCGGTCCGCCGTCTCTTCCTTCATCGCCATGATGTGAATGATCGGATAGATCTGCGTGCGTTTCACGTAACGGATAATTTCGTCCGTGTCCTCGAAAAGCGGTTTAACTCCGGGAAATTTGCCCATGACGGCGGGCAGAGATCCGCCGCCGAACAACGCGGGATATCCCGAGTCGCCGGCAACCAGAGCCGCGGCGAGCTTGTCTTCGCTTACCAGCCGCGATAGTTGCGCCTTTTCCTGTCCGAATGGCGGCGACGGATCGAGCAGCTCGAGCTTCACCGGCAACTCATTGCCGATGTAAACCTCTTTTCCTGAAACGAACCAGCCCACGTCGGTGGTTTTGATGTCGTATTCATCCAAAAGAAAACCGCGCGCCCAGGAGACCGCCGTCGCGCCGTAGCGAAAACAGCCGATCTGTCTGCCCTTGAGTTCGCTGGGATGGTGGAGTTTGCCTTCGCAGTAGAAGATATTTCTCTGTCGCGGGCCGCGCTGGAAGAACACCGGCAAAGCGCGAAATCGTTGTCCTTTTTCCTTGGTGCGCATGAGCGTCGCCGTTGACATTTCGGCCAGATCGAATTCCCCCTGAACGAAGCGGTAGTGCATCTCGCCCGGCGTGTATTTGTCGCCGACGTATTGGAGATCATAGCCGTCGATCTGAACAGAACCGTCGATCAAGGCTTTGTTGCGCGGGTTGGGATTGGTGCTGAAAGTGATCTTGGGTTTACCTGCCATACGCAACCGCGTAATTGTTCCAAGTCTTTCTAGGATCCTGTAGGAGCGGGTTTGAAACCCGCCCCTACGCGCCGTTACGGGAAATCGATAATGACGTCAAACCGCCAGATGCTGCTTCAAAAACTCCATTCCCCGTTGCCACGACACCCGGTCGGACTCCGCAACGTATCTGTCGGGATGATGCGGGTCCATGAACGAATGTCCGGTATTCTTATAGACGTAGAAGTCGTGCTCCTTCCCATATTTCGTCAACTCGGCACCGAACTGCTCCATGTCCTCCAGCGTCGGATTCTGATCGGTCTCGCCAAAGTGCCCTTGGATCGGGCAATTGATCTGCGCCGTGCGCTCGAAGGGTGTCGGGCTCTCGCCCCACCGGCGAAAGCAACTGCCGCCGTACCAGGTGATTGCGGCTTTGAAATCTTTGCTCGCGGCCGCCATCAAGTATGCGACCCGACCGCCCATGCAAAAGCCCAGGATACCCACCCTGCTGCCGTCGGCGAACTTGCTCGCTTTGATGTAATCGACCGTCGCGCTGACGTCTTTGATGATGTTCACGTCGCGCGCGCGGCCGCGCCGCGTCGGACCGTCGTCTTTGCAATCCACACCATCGCGATGATAGAGATCCGGCGTCACGGCGAAATATCCTGCCGCCGCCGTGCGCGCGGTCATCTCTTCCATAAACTGATCGACGCCGTACTGGTGCTGGATCACGACCACGGCGGGGAGCGGCTTATCATTATCCGGCCGCGCGATGAATAGATTCATCCGGCTAGCGTCGACGACAATTTGCTCGCGATACATCTGCATACTTACTCTTGCCTCCTTTCAGTCAACGGCTTGAACGATTTGAACGGCTTGAACTTCTTGGAATCCCCAAATTTTACAACTTTCGCCGTTTGTGTACTTTGCGTTCTCTGCGATCCAATCTTCCTATTCCCAACCCATCACTCCATTACTCCACTACTCCATCACTCCAGTCTTCCTTACCCCAACGGATTCTTACACACCACATTGAGCAGGGCTTGCCGTCCTTCTTCCTTCACGACTTTGAGCGCCTTGGCCAGCGCGTCGGGCAACTCGCCCGGCTCTTCGACCCGTGCGCCGTACGCGCCGCAGGCTTGCGCCGTGAGGTCGAAGTTAGGTGAGGGGCTAAGGTCGGTGCCCGGGAAGTTGCGCGTATTCGCGGCCACGCCGTCGGGATACAAGCCGCGCGCGGCATTCAAGCTCGCATTCCACACTTGATTATTGTAGATCACGGTCAAAAACGGGATCCGATATTTTTGCGCGGTAAAATGACACGCGGTGGGCGCACAGAACATGTAGGAGCCGTCCCCTTCGGCGGCGATTACGGTCGCATCCGGCGCTCCGAGCTTCATGCCGATGGCCGCGCCCAAACCCCAGCCGAGATGACCGGCGAGCGGCGTATTGAACATCGAGCCGGGGCGGTTCAAGTGAATGACCTCGGCGAGCTTCGAAGTAATCGTCTCGTTGGCGATGATCGTTTTGTCGTCCATGGCGTCACCAATGCACTTCGATAGCCATGCGGGATGGATCGGCTTCTGATTTTTCACCGCGTCGACGCTTCCATCCAGTTCGCGGATCATATCTTTGTGCTCGGCTTCGGTTTTTTTTCTGCGCTCTTCAATTTTGTTCTTGACCGCCGCGCCCGCCGCCAGCTTCGCCCTGATGATCGAAGTCAGAACCGGCAGCGAAACCTCCGAGCAGCCTGTCACCGGCAAATCGGCGGGAAACCCCCAACCGGGGATCGCCGTGAACATCGGGTCGCGCTCGAGGTGAATGATTTTCACGCCGTCGCGCAGAACATTGCGGGTGGGCGGCTCCCACGGCACGTCGGTGTCGATGAAGAAAAGCACATCGGCGTTGCGCACGTATTGGGTAACCTGCGTGCCGAGATTGAGCGGGTGGTCCGTGGGAAAATTAACATAGCTCAGCTGTTGCACCACAGGGACCGCCAGCAGTTCGGCAAGATCGATCAAATACTGTACCGCCTCGGGATTGCGTCCGAGATATTTGGTCACGATCAGCGGGCTATCCGACGCGATCAGCCAGTCGGCCGCTTTCTCCAGCGAAGCCTGGTCCGCCTGCATCTTGCTCGCCGGCGACAGCGCGTCTGGCGATAACAACTGCGTCGACTCCATCGCTTCGAACAGCCACTCTCGCGGCAGGGTCATGTAAACCGGTCCGCGCGGCTCGCTCATGGCGATCTTGTAGGCACGCGACACCACCGCCGCGAGGTTTTGATTGGTGCGGATCTCGTAATCCCATTTGACGAACTCGCGCACGATATTCCCTTGGTCGCGCGACTCCTGGCGCCAGTGAATATTCTGGCTCTTGCCGGCGCGCAGCTCGCCTTCGGTGATCGGCGTCCTGCCGGCGACGAGAAACAGAGGCACGTTGCACGACGCGGCATTGATGACGCCGCCGAGCGCGTTGGCCGTGCCCGGCAGCGTATGCACCAAAACCATTTGCGGCTTGTGTGTGACATTGTAATACCCATGCGCCATCGACACCGCCGCCTGCTCGTGGGGCACGACGATCGGCTGAATATCGCGCGGATCTTCCTTGGCGGTTTTCGCCATCGCTTCGATCAGGGGTCCATGATCGGTTCCGGTATTGGCGAACATGTAGCGCACCGACCCGAGTTCTTTCATCTGAGCCAG
>JAICHC010000463.1 GCA_025922795.1 Candidatus Binatia bacterium
GCAACCAGCGATCCCTACGAATCGGGAATGCCGGTGACAGGTTCGGCGCGGGTTCGTTTGTCTGCCAAATTTTATTTAGTGGCGATGTTCTTCCTCATTTTTGATCTCGAATCCGTGTTCATCTTTGCCTGGGCCGTTTCGGCTCGCGAGGTCGGATGGGCGGGTTACATCGAGATTGTCGTCTTCATCACTATTCTCCTAGCGGCGCTGGTGTACTTATGGCGCCTGGGCGCTCTGGATTGGCAAGCACCGAGACATCGCGGGACAGCGCTGCGCCCGCCAAGGAGGATCGCCGCGTGAATTGGTCGCTTAGCAGGCCGGAGAGCTCGCCATCCCGGCGCCAGGGCGACGGCTCCTTTGAAGATGCCTCCCGGCGCGTGTTCGTTCTATCGCGGCTACAGGATCTCGTCGCCTGGGGACGAAAAAATTCCATGTGGCCTTTTAACTTCGGTTTGTCCTGTTGTTTCGTCGAGATGGCGACCAGCATTACGAGCAAGTACGATATCGCGCGATTCGGCGCCGAAGTCATTCGCGCCACGCCGCGCGAGGCAGACGTGATCGTGATCGCCGGCACGGTATTCATCAAGATGGCGCCGATTATTCGCAGGCTCTATGAGCAGATGATGGAACCGCGCTGGGTGATCTCGATGGGCTCGTGCGCCAACTCCGGCGGAATGTATGACATCTACAGTGTCGTCCAAGGCGTGGACAAATTCTTGCCGGTGGATGTCTACGTCCCGGGCTGCCCGCCCCGTCCCGATACCTTTCTCGAAGGGATCACGTTGCTGCGTGATGCCGTCGGCACCGAAAAACGTCCCCTCAGTTGGGTCCTTGGCCCGCAAGGAGTGACGCGCGCGCCTTTGCCGTCGATGCGCGATCTCAAACGCCGGGAACGAACCCAAATGACAACGCTCCGAACACCGGACCAGGTCTAGCTTCATGCGATGAGGGATCACAACAACATCCTGCACGAGCTGAAGGAAAAATTCGGCGAAGAACTGATCACTCCCCAAAACACATGCGACGAGATCCCGACGGCGTGGCTACCACGCGTTCGCGCGCACGAGGTACTGCGCTATTTGAAGACGGCTGCCCGCCAGCCGTACCGGATGCTGTACGATCTCACCGCCATCGACGAGCGCAACCGTGTCAACCGCCACGGGCAGCCGGACAGCGATTTTACTGTCGTCTATCACCTGCTTTCGTTTGAGCGTAACAGCGACGTTCGTCTCAAGATTGCGCTTCAGGGCGAGCATCCTTCAATCCCGACGATCACCGACGTCTGGCCCATGGCCGATTGGTATGAGCGCGAGATCTGGGACATGTTCGGCATCGGCGTCGAAGGCCACCCTCGCTTGCGGCGGATTCTGATGCCACCGACCTGGAACGGTCATCCCTTGCGCAAGGACCACCCGGCGCGCGCGACGGAAATTGGGCCGTTTGAATTGCCCGACGACAAACAGGAGCAAGAAGAGGAGGCGCTGCGCTTCAACCCCGAGGAGTGGGGAATGAAACGGCGGAGCGCGGACAGTGACTTTTTGTTTCTCAATCTAGGGCCGCAGCATACCGGCACCCACGGCGTGCTGCGCGTTATTCTGCAACTGGACGGCGAGGAGATTCTCGATGCCGTTCCGGAAATCGGCTTTCACCACCGCGCCGCCGAAAAAATGGCGGAACGCCAGTCCTGGCACACCTACATCCCCTACACGGATCGCGTCGACTATCTGGGCGGCGTGATGAACAACTTCGTCTACTGCATGGCGGTCGAGAAATTAGCCGGCATAGAAGTTCCGGATCGAGTCAAGGTGATTCGCATCATGATGTCGGAGCTGTTTCGCATCGCCAGCCACCTGGTTTGGTACGGCACGTTCGCGCAAGATCTGGGACAACTCTCGCCGGTTTTCTATATGTTCACCGACCGCGAGCGGCTCTTTGAAATCGTCGAGGCGGTTTGCGGCGGCCGCATGCATCCAAGCTGGTTTCGTATCGGCGGCGTTGCTCAGGATTTGCCCGCGGGCTGGGAGGCGATGTTTCGCCGCTATATCGATTACCAGCGCAACCGGCTGCGGGAGTATGACGCAATGGTGATGCAGAATCGCATTTTCAAGGCGCGCACTCGGAATATCGGCGACTATACCACGGCTGCCGCCATTGACTGGGGCGTGACCGGCCCGAACCTGCGCGCGACCGGCCTGGAATGGGATTTCCGAAAAAAACGGCCTTATTCCGGCTATGACCAATTCGAGTTCGAGGTGCCGACCGCCACTCACGGCGACTGCTACGATCGCGCAGTGGTGCGCGTCGAGGAGATACGCCAGAGCCTTCGGATCGTCGAGCAGTGCATCGACAATATGCCGGCGGGCTCCTACAAATCCGATCATCCGCTGGCCACTCCGCCTCTAAAAGACCACACGATGCACGACATCGAAACTTTGATCGCCCATTTCTTGAACGTGAGCTGGGGGCCGGTGATTCCGCCCGGCGAGGCCTGCGTGAGCATTGAAGCGACCAAAGGCAACAACGGCTACTACCTGATCAGCGACGGCGGCACGAACTCCTATCGCACACGCATACGCACGCCATCTTTTCCTCACATGCAAATGGTGCCGGAGATGAGCCGCGGATTTATGCTGCCCGACCTGCTGGCGATCTTGGGCAGCATCGATTTTGTGATGGCCGATGTGGACCGCTGACCGGAACGAGCCATGCTGACCGAATCAGAAAAAAAAGAAATCGAAGCGGAAGCACGGCACTACGACTACAAGCGCGCTGCCTGCGTGGATGCGCTCAAGGTCGTGCAGCGGCACCGCGGTTGGGTATCGGACGAAAGCCTGCGTGACGTCGCCGAGTACTTGGAAATGACGCCGGACGAGCTGGACAACGTGGCGACCTTTTATAACTTGATCTTTCGCAAACCGGTCGGCAAGCACGTGATTCTCGTCTGCGACAGCGTCAGTTGCTGGATCATGGGTTATGAGCGCGTGCGGCAGCGGCTGAGCGAGCGGCTCGGCATCGGCTTCGGCGAGACCACCGCCGATGAGCGCTTCACGCTCCTGCCGATTGTCTGCCTCGGCACCTGCGATCATGCTCCCGCAATAATGATCGACGGCGATCTGTGCCGTGACGTGGACCCGGAAAAACTCGATGCCATTTTGGCGCAATACCGCTGAAGCGAGGTTCCGTTGGAGCAGCCGCTCACTAAAAACATTCGCCCCGGAGAACCACCTCTCGATCTAAGCGGGTATGAACGCGCCGGCGGCTACCAGGGGTTGCGCCAAGCGCTGCGACAAAAGACACCGAAGCAGGTCCAAGAGGAGGTGACCCAAGCCAATCTGCGCGGCCGCGGCGGCGCCGGTTTTCCGACCGGAATGAAGTGGAGCTTTGTCCCGATGGGCGATGGCGCGCCCCATCCCAAATACCTGATCGTCAACGCCGACGAGATGGAGCCCGGCACGTTTAAGGATCGCCTGCTGCTCGAAGGTGATCCTCACCTGATGATCGAGAGCGCAATCATTGCCGCTTACGCCATAGAAGCCGACATCGCCTACATTTTCTTACGCTGGGAATACAAACTCGCGGAACAGCGATTAGAGAAAGCCATCGCCGAAGCCTACGAGAAGGGATATCTGGGGAAAAACATTCTGGGCTCCGGTTACAGCCTCGAGCTTTATCTGCACGTGAGCGCCGGGCGGTATATTTGCGGCGAGGAGACGGCGCTGCTCAATTCCCTCGAAGGCAAACGGGCGATACCGCGCGCCAAACCGCCGTTTCCTCAGGTGAGCGGTCTGTGGGGTAAGCCCACGATCGTGAACAACGTCGAGTCGCTGTGCAATCTCCCCCAC
>JAICHC010000464.1 GCA_025922795.1 Candidatus Binatia bacterium
ACAAGGTGCTGCTCTCCGAGATTGTGTTTCACGAGTTGTTTCACAACACGCTCTACATCAACGGCGCCGGCGCGTTTAACGAAAGCTCGGCAAACTTCGTCGGTCATCGCGCCGCCATCGATTTTTTCCGTGAGCGGTTTGGCGCCGACAGCGCCGAACACCAGCGCGCGCTGCTGTTGTGGCAGGAAGAACGGGAGTTCGCCGGCTTTATCGCCGAAGTCGCGCGCGAATTGGGCGGGCTTTACGCCAGCGACGTTGGGCGTGAGCACAAGCTCCGCCTGCGCGAAGAAGTATTTGCCCGCAGCCAGGCCGAGTGGTCGCGCCGCATCGCCGAGCGGCCGGCGCATCGTTTTCACGGCTTCACCCGTCAACCGCTCAACAACGCGATTCTGATGCACTACATCGTCTATCTCAAAGATCTCGATCTGTTCGAGTCGCTCTACCAGGCCTGCGGTCGCAATTTGCGGCGGACCGTCCAAGTATTGCGCGAAGCGGTCAAAACCGGCGACGAGCCGTTCCAAGCGATGCGCGCCTGGCTCGACAGACATAGGTCTGATGCCGCTACGGTGATGCGTTAGGTCGTTTGGAATACTGGAGTGATGGAGTGTTGTACTGGATTCGATACTCCAATACCCCTTCAGTTTACCAGGAGCCTGCGGTGGACGCTTGGAAGCGGCGGATGGCTTCGATATGCGCCGCCGGCGAAGCGAGGCCCGCCTTCATGGTGTTGAAGCTCACGTACCCGGCGCCGAGATCTTTCCATGCTTGCAAGTCCTTCAACCACGCTTCCGGCGATCCCTGATCGTAACTGATTCTGCCTTCGATCGCGATTGCATCGGGATTGCGGCCGAGCCGGCTCGCATAGTTGCGGATCTTTTCGATCATAACGCGGCACTTTTCGTCCGGAGCGAGCAGCGGAAACCAACCATCGCCGAGTTTTGCCAGGCGGCGTAGAACCCGATCGTCGCTGCCGCCGAACCAAACCGGAATCGGCCGCTGCACCGGCGGTGGCTTGATGCCCGCATCGGTGATCTTGTGCCAGCGGCCGTCGAATGTGACCAGCTCCTCGGTCCACAGTTTACGCAGCACCTCGACCTGTTCTTCAGAGCGCCTCCCGCGATTTTTGAAGTCGGCGCCGAGGCCTTCGTATTCGACCGGGTTCCAGCCGATCCCGATCCCCAGGCGAAGGCGCCCACCGCTTAGAACGTCCAGCGCCGCGGCCTGTTTCGCCACCAGAACCGTTTGGCGCTGTGGCAAGATCAGAATGCCGGTGACGAGCTCAAGCTGTTTGGTCAGGCCGGCCAGAAATCCGAACAGAACGAACGGTTCATGAAACGGGTCTAAGTAGGTGTACGGTGGACGCCAGCCCGGCCGGCTGGCGAGATTAGCGCCGATGACATGATCATAAGCAAGGATGTGGCGAAAGCCCAATTGTTCGGCTGCCTGAGCGTACTCTTTGATCACCCCGGGATCGCTACCGATTTCGGTTTGCGGAAAGACCACGCCGACGCGCATGTTCAGATCCTCCTCTCCGGCTTGAAAATAAAGCTAATCTCGTGTCTTACGCAAGCTGACCTAGCCCTTGATTTTTGCCCGATCCGTACGCACATTGGGATTGATCACCTGATAAGATTGACATAAACTTTTGTATCCTTAGGATATCTCGAAAAGGGAGGGATTACATGAACGGTTTTCGTACCACGATTCTTCTGGCGCTGCTAACCGCGCTGGTGGTGTGGATCGGCCATATGTTCGGCGGTCCCAATGGTGCCGTTATTGCCCTGGTGATGGCCGGCGTCATGAATTTTTTCAGTTACTGGTTCAGCGATAAAATCGTGCTCAAGATGTACGGCGGCCAAGAGGTTACCGCCAACGACGATCCGGAGCTTTACGGCATGGTGCAGGATCTGGCCGGTAGGGCGGGTTTGCCGATGCCCAAGGTGTACGTGATTCCCGAAGAGACGCCGAACGCGTTCGCCACCGGTCGCAATCCGGCACACGCGGCGGTCGCGGTAACGTATGGTATCCGGCGCATTCTTAACAAACGGGAGCTTGCCGGCGTTTTGGGTCATGAGCTGAGCCACGTCAAAAATCGTGATATTCTGGTGAGCACCATCGCGGCCACGCTCGCCGGCGCGATCAGCTATCTTGCTTACATGGCCCAGTGGGCGGCGATTTTCGGCGGTAGCCGCGATCGAGAAGAAGGCGGCAACAGTATTTTCGGTCTGCTTTTCATGATGATCGTCGCGCCGTTGGCGGCGATGTTGATTCAGATGGCGGTGTCGCGATCGCGCGAATACATGGCCGACGCAAGCGGCGCGAAAGTGACCGGTGATCCGCTCGCGCTGGCCAGCGCGCTGCGCAAGCTCCACATGGGCGCGCAAAACATCCCGCTTCAGGTGAGCGACGCGACAGCGAACTCCACAGCCCACATGTTTATCGTCAATCCGTTGACGGGCGGCGGCTTGGCCTCTCTGTTCAGCACCCACCCGGCCATGGAAGAGCGCATCGCCCGGCTCGAGGCGATGGCCAAAGACATGAGCTACATGCGTGCTTGAGCGAGCCACGCAGCTGGTTATTCATTGTAGGGGCGACCCGCCGGTCGCCCCTATTTTTTTGTGCGCCCGGCAGGGCGCAGACCTAGGAGGTGAAAGACCTTCGCAGGCCCGATCAGGGGAACTGCTAGCCGGACGGCAAGGGTGTCCATCGTGAGGTGGAATCTGAAGGAAGCCGCAGGCAAAGCGCTGGACCGACGAACAGGAAGCGTATGAGGCGGACACGCTGGGTGAGACGGCAAATATCGTTAAAGCCCAAAACTGATCCGGAAAGCGTGGACGTAGATGCGACGGTCATAAGCGTGACAGGGATGCGCATTACCCGGGGAGATCTGCCGATCTGCGAAGCGGAAGAAAAAAAAACGCGGAGCTAATAGCGTCGAGAGGCGCTACGAAGGGTTGGCAGAAGTCAGCCGCGGGCATAGTAGGTTTAAGTTCGACCGGACCGAAGGCCCGAACGAGTCGTAAGGAGAGGACCTTTCATTTCGAGGGTGAAGGAGATGCCGACAGAGAGGGAAGAGAAGCCCAAATTTCCTGGTGGAAGTAGCGGGCGGAACGCGCGAGATAAACCAGCGAAAGCATCAAGCACCACGGCAAGGAAAGAGGGTACCGATCCGAGCACCAAGCAATTGATGGAAGCAGTGGTCGAACGGAGCAACATGCTAATGGCCTTGCGCCGAGTGGAGAGCAACCGTGGCTCAGCCGGCATCGATGAGATGACAGTAGGAGAGCTGCGCGGTTACCTCAAGGAGCACTGGCCAAGGATCAAAGAGGAGCTGCTGGAAGGGAAATATCAACCGGTGGCGGTCAGGCGAGTAGAAATCGCCAAGCCCTCAGGGGGAATGCGACAGCTGGGTATTCCCACGGTGGTAGACCGACTGATCCAGCAGGCGTTAAACCAAGTGCTGAGCCCGATCTTTGATGCAAACTTTTCTGAGTCGAGCTACGGCTTTCGTCCTGGACGCAGCGCGCATCAGGCCGTGCGACAGGCGCAGGCTTATGTAAGCGGCGGCAAGCGATGGCTGGTGGACATCGACCTGGAGAAGTTCTTTGATCGGGTGAACCACGACATTTTGATGTCCCGTTTAGCCCGACGAGTCAGCGATAAGCGCGTGCTGTTGTTGATTCGGCGTTGCGGGCATCATGCAAGGCGGACTGATGACGGCGAGTCGAGAGGGGACCCCTCAAGGAGGACCGCTCTCACCGCTGTTATCCAATATCGTGCTCGACGACCTGGACAAAGAGCTAGAGCGTCGGGGGCTTTGGTTTTGCCGC
>JAICHC010000465.1 GCA_025922795.1 Candidatus Binatia bacterium
CAAAGGTCCAATCATCGCTGGCACAAAAGAATGAAGCGGGGACACGCCGGAAGGCTGCCCCCATTCCTCCATTTAGCGAGGTATCACGCCACTGGGTCTCAATGCTCAAATGCGACGTGATAGAGAGCCCGGAAGGATAAATTACTCGTCTCGGATTGCTGCCTTTACTTTAGCCTTGAGCTCCGGGGTGACCTCCCGAATCCCATGCTGTTTTGCGTGTTCCGCGGCTTTCTTCAGCACTTCCTCTTCGGTGTTCCCCCTTACTACATGTGTGCATCCAGACGATGGATCAACCTTGGCGCACTCAACGATTTTCCCCATGGTAGCTCCTCCTTGTTGAGCCAGGACCTGCCAATCAATAACAAAAGGTCCATTTAGTTGTGTGGCACCATCGCGCAAAAAGGTCAGGATTCAATTACTTTTTCCGCCTCGTTCCATCTCCTCTCTATGTTTCTTCTCCTCGCGTGCCATTTCCTTTTGATGTTTCTCTTCTTCCCGCGCCATCACTTCTTTGTGTTTGCGCTGCTCGCGCTGGAGTTTCTCTGCTTCCCCCACCATTTCTTCTTTTTGTTTGCGCTCCTCGCGCTCCTTTGCATGTTTGTCCTTCTGCGCCTCCCGTTCCATTTCATGCCGCTTCTTTTGAGCCTCCCGTTCCATTTCCATTTTCTGTTTTTCGGTTTCCGTGGCGGCTTTATCCATTGGGTCCGCAAGCGAAGGCGGTGGCACGTCGAACGACATACATAGGAAGAAAAGACTTACTGCCAACGTCCATCTCAATTTCATAAGCGCCTCCTCAAAATGTCCGTCACAGGCTATAAAGAATTGCTTTAGGCTGCCACTCTGCGGGCTTTTTCTTCGAGTTCTGTCTCGTAACGAGTATAAGCATTGATCAGTCCGTTAAGCACTTCGGCAGTGGTCTCGAAGAGGACCTGAGCTTTCGGCTCGGCAACTTTTTCGATGTCCTCTCTGCAATGCCTCATCACAGAGTTAAGCATTCCGCGCACTTTCACTACATGATACCGGGGATTATCTTCTGTATAGACCATTGCTATACCTCCCTCGGAGCATGGTCCGCTTGATTGGCGAGAGGGAATACGAGAGTCTTTGGGAGAAGACTGCTACCAAGCTAATGTGCCGGTAGTCGACCCATCGGTTAAGGTCCACAGGTGATTTTCATGGATTCAATGGTATTCGACATTTTGAGTTTCGAAAGTTTTGGCACGCGTTGTCCGGGGGTAAAGGTAATTTCCGGCCCCGTAAAGTCCTTATTCATCCAGGCGTGCACTGTCGCATTGGAGCCCACAATCACGCTCTCAATGTCATTGCTCCAATTCCGCCCATAGACATCTTTCAAGGTGGCGTACTCTGCTGGTCCTTGGATCTTGACATGCGGATCGTCCTCATCAAATTCGTCGTCATCGAAAATCTCGATCCAACAATTCTTATCTACAACTTGAAGGTCCACTGCCGACCCGATTGAGGGTCCCATGAAGACGACGCTCAGGCTGACCAAGAATGCGCGCCACATATTTCCTCCTCCCATTGATTTTTAATTCACTCTACTATCGGAGACGTGGACGCGGTACTGGGAATTGACCTTGTTGATTTATTTGAATTGCGACCCGGAAGGGCAAGGGCCCTCGTTCGAGCTACGACTCGCCCTCGTCGAGCAGTTTTTCAGAGAGATGATTCAACACTTGCGCTGTGGCTTGTATCTCAGCGTCAGAGAGATCCTCTCTTTTTAAGAGGGCTTCCGTGGCGCGTAAATACTCCCGAACACTTTGGCGATACTCAGACATAGAACGTTGCGACGGAGGTTCAGGAAACGACAGGATGACTACTGCTTCATCGAGAGGACGAGGACCTTTTGGAGTTCAGCCCCGGAATACGCAAGCAGCCAGTTCTTCCTTCGAGAACCGGCGAGCGCCTGGTGTACTCATTGCTGCCAGAAGATTCCCGTCAGAATGGAGATATTCCTGAACGGACCCCAGTGGGAAGCCGCGCATAAGCCAACCGTTCTCCCGCATTGCCCGAACGCGCCGCGTAGTGTCCTGACGCGGAGCCACATTGTGATAGATCAACGTGCCCGGCGGGGCGACATTCAGGCCGAGCTGAGCGATACAAAATCCGGCGGCCAATGTCGAAAATGGAGCAACTGGGACGGACACGGGTTCAGCATCTGGTAGATGAACCTTAATCCGCTGTACCACCTCGGCGAAAGCCAGGTCACCGATTCCATAGTCGGCGACGATCTGTACCAACATGATTCACCTTCGCTCACTTAGTCTTCGATCGGACGCAACCACCGTAGCAGAGGTCGGAACTGAAGAAGGCAGTTCGATGACCACTACTGTTTCAGTGCCTAGTCTCGTGATCACCCTTCAAGCAAGACTAGCGATCAACGTGAGTATTATTATCGCGGGAATCGAGGCTAACGCCTTACTGTGGCCAACTCCCGGTGAAATAGTCTTCACGCTTGACGCTAAACACAATTCGGGTGAGGTTTCACTTGTTGCGAGAAGTTGCGCTGATCGACGAAGAAGTGCGTGAGGGGAAAGGGTCGTGAAAAAAAGGCACACTCCCCCCGGAACCAAAAAAATCGAGGTCGTGTTCTCGCGATACAACTAATTTTGTCGCAGTACCAAGTTTAGATGCAGTGGAGGGTAGCACCACGCGAGCCGCAGTTGCCAACGAGCTATTTCGGTTACGCCATTCCCATGGTGTGGGGTTCGGTGCGTCATTGGCGATACGTACCTCGCGGGTCCGGGGCCGCGGGGTTGACATCTGCATGTCATATCGATTTGATACTCGATTGTTCGGAGGGTCAACTCATGGATGAACGCATCCCTATCACGGCGGCGGCACCCTGGGCCGAGAGCAGGGTGGATGGCGGCGGTCCGATCAGCCATGCGGACGTAGCAGAGGAGATCCGGCAGGCGCTCAGGCGGAAAGCCGCCGGTGATCGTGATGTACCGCCCCTAGGGCTCGTCGTACAGGGCGGAGGGATGCGGGGCGTCTATTCCATGGCCGTGTTAGCGGCCTTCGAAGAGATGGGCTGGACCCGTTGCTTCGATCACGTCGCGGGGGCGTCCGCCGGAGCCATGAACGGCGCTCATTTCATCACCGGCCAGGCCCGCTACGGCGTCGAGACGTATATCGACTATCTGAGCAACCGGAAGTTCATCGATTTCTTCCGCCTGAGGAAGCTCGTGGACATGGACTACATGATCGACGACCTCGTCCGCCACGTGCGACCTTTCCATCTGCCGGCCTTGCTGGAGGCGTCCACCGAGTTGCACATTGCCCTCGCTGACGCCGAAGACGCCTCCGTGCATTATGTGACGAACCGATCAGAGGGCGTGGATCTGTGGGAAGCGTTTCGCGCCACGGGGGCGCTGCCGATCCTTTACAATCGGTTCGTCAAGGTTGGCGACCGGTTGTATCTGGACGGGAGCCTCAGCGACGGCCTCCCGCTGCCCCGCCTCCTGTCGCTCGGGTGCCGCTACATCGTGGTCGTCTTGACGAAACCGCTGTCGTTCCGGAGTCAGCGGGTGAGCCGGCCCGTTCGCGCGCTGGCCTGGTGGGCGACGCGCGAGTACAGCCCGGCACTGAAGCGCGCCCTCTTTGACGTCAACCTGCACTTCAATCGTACCATGTCCGTGCTGGCCGCACCGTTACAAGCAGGCGTCCACGAGGCAGTCAGAATCTTGGTCATTGCGCCACGCAGTGAAGAGCACCTCGTGCGGTGTGTCACGACGGACCCACGACGGCTGAGACGGTGCGCGCAGCAAGGTCGAGCGGACGC
>JAICHC010000466.1 GCA_025922795.1 Candidatus Binatia bacterium
AATCATGCCGACGCGACGGCGCAGCAGTATCACATCTGTCGATGGCTCATAAATATTCTTACCTTTAAACCTTATTTGACCACTCACCCGGGTATTCAATATTAGGTCGTTCATGCGATTGAGGCAGCGCAGAAGGGTCGTCTTGCCGCAACCGGAGGGGCCGATCAGCGCCGTGGCTTTTTTCTTCGCGATATCCAAGCTGATCGCCGTGAGCGCGCGTTTATCGCCGTAATAGAAGTCGATGTCATCAACTTCTATGATCGACTCGACCGTTTCGGCAGCGCTTGCTTTAGCGAGTTGTTGCTCCATCCGTGGCGTGGTGATCTCTAACTTGACCTCGGGAAATCCGATAGTTTCTTGCGCGGGCATCTTACCTCCAAGGTGGCTGCCTTTCATAGAGTGGCCTCACCATTTAATGCGCTTGCGGAAACGATAACGAAAATAAATCGCTACTGCATTCATGCACAGGGTCATGACCATCAAGACCAAACCCGTGGCCGCGGCGTTGAGATGGAACTCCTGCTGGGGCCGCGAAACCCAGTTGAACATTTGTATGGGCATGACCGTAAACGGCGACATCAGCCAGTCGAACGAAATGAAAGGAAACTCTGAAGTGATCGGCGAGTCCGGCAAAAACGCGATAAAGGTCAATGCACCGATCGTGATCAGCGGCGCGGTTTCGCCGATCGCCCGAGACAACGCGATGATCACGCCGGTCAGGATGCCGCCGGTGGCATAGGGAAGAACATGGTCTCGGATCGTCCGCCACTTGGTCGCCCCTAGCGCATAGGCGGCCTCGCGTATGCTGTTGGGAATCGCCCGAATCGATTCGCGCGTGGCGACAATGACGATCGGCAAGATCAGCAGGGCCAAGGTCAAACCGGCGGTCAGGATGCTCTGGCCCAATCCGAGTTGATACACGAACAAGCCGAGCGCCATCAGGCCATAGATAATCGACGGCACGCCGGCGAGATTAGCGATATTAATCTCGATAATCGCGGTGATCCAATTTTTCGGCGCGTACTCTTCGAGATAAACGCCGGCGGCGATGCCCAGCGGAATGGCAGTGAGCGCGGTGACCACCATGACCACAGTGGTACCGACCCAGGCCGAAAGAATCCCGGCGCGCGCGGCGAAGCGTGACGGAAAAGCGGTAAAGAAATCAATTGATAAGCGCCCGGCGCCGGCGATCGCCAGATCGATCATCAGGGCTGCAAGGGTGATCATGCCGACAAATGTCGCCAACAGGCCGACGACCGCGAACATGGCATCTCTGCGCCGGCGCCGCGCGGTGTTTTTTTCCAGGTCTTCGATCATTCGTAAATCTCCCTGAATTTCTTGCGCAGAAAATAACCGCCGATGTTAAAGGCCAAGGTCATCAGCATCAGCATCAATCCCGCAGCAAAAATACTCTGATAGGCGATACTGCCATGCGGCAGATCCCCCAAGCTGACTTGAACGATATAGGTTGTGATCGTTGCGGCCCCCTCCATAGGATTGAGCGTCAAATTGGGTTGCTGTCCCGCCGCGATGGCGACAATCATGGTTTCGCCGACGGCACGAGAAAACCCAAGAACGTAGGCCGAAGCGATGCCCGAGAAGGCGGACGGGATCAAGACTCTCAATGCGGTCTGCAGACGCGTGGCCCCCATGGCGTAGGAACCCTCGCGAATGGTGACAGGAACTGCGTTGATGGCGTCTTCGCTGAGCGAGCTGATGTAAGGGATGATCATGATGCCGATGACGATGCCGGCGCTCAGCATATTAAAGCCGGGCAGAGCCGGCAGAAACTTCTGCAACAATGGGGTCAGGAAGAGCAACGCGAAATAGCCGAAGACCACCGTCGGCACGGCACTGAGCATCTCCAGGATTGGTTTGAGGATCTCGCGGAGACGATGATCGGCGTATTCACTCAGGTAGATGGCGATGATCGTGCCGAGCGGCAGCGCGACCAGCAGCGCGGTGACGGATGTCACCAGCGTTCCGGTAACGAGCGGCATAATGCCGTAGCGCGGATTGGCAAACAGCACCGTCCATTCCGTATCCGTGAGAAATTCGACGATGGAGACGTGAGTGAAGAACTGTTCTGATTCGTAAAGCAGAATGCCGACGATCCCCAAGGTTATGGCGATCGACGACAGGGCTGCCAGAAACAGGAAGAATTCGATGATACGTTCTCTGATTTTTCGCAAACTAAATCCGGCAACGTCGCTTTGTAAGGATAACTCTGTCATGCTTGGATAGGTCGTTTCTGGTTTGCCGGGATTATTTGCCATGCCGTGCTCTTTTGTCCTAAAAGAGAGGGGCACTTGGGGTGCCCCTCGCCAATCAGGTTATGTGTTTAGTGACTAAAGCTTCGGCTCCTTCTTCATCAGTTCGTCGATTGTCACCCCGACCTCCGCCTTGCCGCCGAACGCGGTTCCGGCCTTCCCGTTTTTCACCCGACTCTCCCCGAGCGCATAGACTTTGGACGGGAGCGGAACGTATTTGACTTCCTTGACCAGTTTAGGGGCGTTCTTGAGGTAGAATTCCGCGAACTCCCTCACCTCCGGTTTCGCCAATGCCTTCTTGCTCACGTAAATGTAAATGGGCCGGGAGAGCGGCTGATAAGTGCCATTGAGCACCGTCTTCTCGGAAGGGGCGACCGCACCCTCGCCGCTATCAATCGCCACTGCCTTGAGCTTTTTCGTGTTCTCGGCGTAGTAGGCATAACCGAAGAATCCAAGGGCGTTAACGTCATTGGCGACGCCCTGAACCAGGACGTTGTCGTCCTCACTTGCGGTGAAGTCGCCGCGGCTGGACTTTGCCTTGCCAGTGATGGCTTCGGTGAAGTAGTCAAACGTTCCCGAGTCGGCACCGGCGCCGAACAGTTTGAGGGGTGCGTTGGGCCAGCTGCTGCGAACTTGATTCCAGTTAGTGATTTTTCCTTGAGCGGCGGGCTCCCAGATCTTCTTCAGCTCCGCCACAGTCATCGACTGGGCCCAGTTGTTTTTCGGGTTAACGATTACCGTAAGAGCGTCGAAAGCTACGGGCAACTCGATATATTCGACGCCGGCGCCTTTGCAGGCCTCCATTTCCTGTTTCAAGATCGGCCGCGAGGCGTCCTGGATATCAGTCTCGCCGCGGCAGAACTTTTTGAAGCCGCCGCCGGTGCCGGAAATGCCGACCGTGACTTTGATTTTGCCTCTCTTAGCTTGCTGGAACTCTTCGGCTACGGCTTCCGTGACCGGGAATACCGTGCTCGAGCCGTCGATCTCGACAATTTGCGCCCTCGCTAGGCCAGGGGCCAGTCCTAATAAGGCGCCGATCGATAACGCCGCTACTGACATTTTCATAGTCATTTCTCCTTTTTTAATTTTTTGCAGCACCAATGTTACGGGAATGTTACGACTGGTTTAACGTCTGATGAATTGCCGCAGGGGCTGCGGCAGCGCGAGATTTTGCCTGGTTGGTTCGATTTCGCTCTCATTGCTTCTTTTGACGGTATGTTTAAGGCGGGAGAATGAATGCCTGATTAAGCAAATGTGAAGAAACGATTAAGCAGCGAAGCCCTTGGCCCTACCGTGTAGGGACTCAATCAAATTGTGCCCCTACGTTTCCCGCAGGATGTCGCCGACCACGACAGAGGCGGACCGGCCGGTCGCCCGGTTGGATGTAGGGACGCGATTTATCGCCCCCGGAGGTTAGCCGTGCGCAGCAGCATGGATATCGGCGTAACAAAGATTTAACATTCCTTGTTGCGGTTCTATGCTAGGCAAGCCTGGGAGTCGTTTGCTAAGCTCCTGGCGCTTAGGCTTTGCGAT
>JAICHC010000467.1 GCA_025922795.1 Candidatus Binatia bacterium
CGGCCGATGATCTCATCCGCCGTATAACCTTTGATGCGCTGCGCCCCGGGATTCCAGCTCGAAACGTAACCTTCGGGATCGAGGGCAAAGATAGCGTAATCTGAGACGCTTTCCACCAAGCGGCGATATAAATCAGAGGTGTTTTGTGGGTTCATCATTGACGTCGCGCTTTGGTCCGCCTCCCGGTCATATTTTGCAAGCCCAGTTTCGACGATGAGAGCTATTTCTGCTCGGCTGAGAGCTCGGCGCAACCGCTCGAAAACTGCGAGTCAGCCAGAATGGCAGCCGTCTGTGCAAACAGTACCCGCTAGCAGTCGCACTTACCGATGTCAACATAATCGGACCTCGTGCCGTTGTAACTGCCTGCCAACCCTTACTCAGAAGATCGTGGAGGATTTGTTCAGGGAAGAACCATGTGCAAGGTCCTGAAAGGCGCTGCTGAGCAAGGACTGGCGCGCCAATATCCGTCCTTGATTTCAGACGCCGCCCGAGCCGGGGCGGGAGTCAGCAAACAAAATCCGGCTTTGGCGGTTTCTTTTTCTCCGTTTCACCGTAATAATCGACGAGAGAGGCATTGAGCGAACAGAGCTTTCGGAAACTCGAGATTCCCATGGCAAAGCCACAGACAATCACGGCGGACGATATCCAACGCTATCGGGCGAATTATATCGTCGAGAAGGACGGTATCGCGATGTACCGCGCCATGGCCGCCGCGGAAAAAGATCAAAAGCGCGCGGAGATTTTCGAAAAGCTGGCGCAGAATGAAGAACGCCATGCGCAGCGCTGGGCGCGGCTGATCGAAACCGCCGGCGGCCATGTTCCGACTCACCGGCCGTCGGCAAGGGTTCGTTTATTGGGCTGGTTGGCGCGACGCTTCGGCACGCGCCGGGTTATTCCGATTATCAGCAGTCTGGAAGCGAGAGATGAAGCGGGCTACAGACAGCAGCCGGAGGCCGAGGGGCTGCCGGCGGAAGAGCGAGCGCATAGCCGAACGCTCTGGGCCATGTCTGGAGGCGGTGGCGGCGTGGAAGCGATCGCGGGAACGGAGCGCTGGCACTTGATGTCGCGCGCCGGCACGCTACGTGCCGGGGTTTTCGGCATCAACGACGGTTTGGTTTCCAATTTCAGTTTGGTGATGGGCTTTGCCGGGGCCGAAGCCGAGCCCCGGTATATTCTCCTCGCGGGAGTCGCCGGATTATTGGCCGGGTCTTTTTCGATGGGCGCGGGAGAATATGTCTCTGTGCGGGCGCAGCGCGAATTGTTCGAACAACAGATCGCGATGGAGAAAGAAGAACTGGAGATGTCGCCGAAAGAGGAGGAAGAAGAGCTGGCGCTGATCTATCAAGCGAAAGGGATACCGGATGATCAGGCCCGCGCCCTGGCGCGACGCATCATCGCCAATCCAAAGACCGCCATCGACACACTCGCGCGAGAGGAGCTCGGGCTCGACCCCACCCAGCTCGGCTCGCCGTGGGTCGCCGCAGGGAGTTCATTCCTGGCGTTTATTATCGGCGCTTTCGTGCCGGTCTTTCCCTATCTGGTCACTGCCGGAACAACCGCATGGATCGCGAGCGGGCTGCTGAGTTGCCTGGCGCTTTTCGGTGTCGGCGCCTTGATTTCGATTTTTACTGCGCGCGGCCCGATCCTCAGCGGCTTGCGCATGCTCGGCATCGGCCTGCTCGCCTCGGCGATTACCTACAGCGTCGGCTGGCTGCTTGGCGTATCGACGGTCGCTTAGCGACGGCAGAGATTTTTACTAGAAAACCTACGGACGGCAAGAAAATTGTACAAGGGACGGGTTTTAAACCCGTCCCTACAAAAAGAACGATTTGCCACACTAGCGGTGATTACGCTCTTCGAACAGAGATTTAAGTTTGGCGCCGAAATCTGCGTTGTCGTAGTATCCCTTGAAATGATCCGCGCCAACGCCGAGGGCCGCGACCAGCACCGGCTGGTTCGTATGAGCTCCTGTTTGCCAGTAAATCTGGGTATTATTCGCGATCATGGCGCCGAGTGCGTGCGCGGTAAGGTCACTAAACAGCGTGCGGGAAATCGGTTGGCGATGGACGATCGCATCATTAAATTCGGGCGCGAGTGTGAACCCACGGAAGTGGTTTTTCATTAAGTTGTCGACGGCCTCGGCAGTCGGTTTAGCGCCGAGGATTTGCGAGGCTTTTTGTAACGAGATTTCGATAGATTGGAGTTTCTTGAAATCCTCGGTGGTTCCCGCCAGCTGGTTACTGCGCCTGGTGCTCGTGAGATCCTTTAAAGCCAACGTGAACCCTAGTCCGCCGGTCTCGTGGTCGGAAGTCACCACGATCAAGGTCTCGCGCGGATATTTCCGGTAAAACTCATAGGCCAGCTCGACGGCACGGTCGAACTCGCGATAATCGTGAATGACCGAGGCGATGTCGGATAAATGGGCGGCCGTGTCGATGCTTTCCGATTCGATGAAGGCGAAAAATCCTTCGCGACTGCCATTGTGGAGCGACTGGATCGTCGCCCGTGTCATGTCGACAATGGACGGCTCGGTATTTTTATTGCGGTCGAGTTCGAAGCTCATATCGCGCAGGCTGAAGAGCCCGAGCAGTTTGCCGTGCGATGCGGTACCGAGGTCATGTTTGTTCGCCACATCGCGGTAGCCTTTTTCATTGAAGGCGGCAATCATGTCGTTCTCGTCCGCCCGGAGGCTGCCGGGCTGGCTCTTCGGCAGGAATTGATCTTTGCCCCCGCCCAATAGAATATCCGGAGCCAATTCGAGGTAGCGATTAATGATCGCGGCGTAGTCGCGCCGGTCGGCAACATGGCAGACGAACGCGGCTGGACTGGCATCGTAAATCCTGCCGTTGGTGACCAACCCAAGGCGCATACCGCGCTGGCGGGCAAGCTCCATGGCGCTGATGGCCGGCGTACCGTCGGCGCACACTCCCAACGCCCCCATTTTGGCCTTGCAACCGCCCGCGAGAGCAGTGGCGGCTGCGGCGGAATCGGTTGAAAGCGTGTCGGCTGCATGGGTGGTCATTATGCCGACGTGGCCTTCCTTGATGATCTTGTCGACAATCACGAATCCTTCGTTGTGAATTTGCCGACGATACTGCCGGGCGATTTCCAAATGCGCCATGCCACCGCCGTCGGAGAGAAAAAGGAACACATATTTTGGAGTTACCGGATCGAATCCGGGCTGACTCCGGGTGGTCGAAGTCGTTAACGATAAAACGATTACAACGGTCAAGATCCTGACGTGCAGTCGCAGCAGTTTTTGCATCTCAGCCTCGTGCCGATGATTCGGTGATACGCAGGTACTCGAGCCAGATCGACAGCGCCGTATAGTAGGCTGGAAAAATCAGAGAGGCAAACACGAGTGCGAGCGGCGGCTCGGGGAGACGATAAATGGCGTAGAAAATAACGGCTGCCCAGAGCCCGCCTAGAGCATTGGTCTGGAGCCGAAAACGCGGGCTGCGGCTTGGATAAATAAATTTAATTGGTGCAAAGACCAGCGCGGACAGGGCAATCACCAGAAATGCATTCACCCATAATGGGAATTGAAGCACGAACATATAAAAGACCACAACATTCCAGTACGATGGAAAACCGAGGAAGAAGTGATCCGCAGTCTTGGCGCTTTTGTGGCAGAAACCGTAGGCACTGGCGAGCAGCGGCAGCATCGCCAGTCCCAGGGCGTCGTCCGGCGGCAGAATGTTGGCGCGGAACAGGAACAAGCAGGGTACGATGACGTAATTGAAGTAGTCGACAATAGAGTCGAGCATCTCGCCATCGAACCAGGGAATGAGGTCCTTAAC
>JAICHC010000468.1 GCA_025922795.1 Candidatus Binatia bacterium
CATTAAACTGCCTTTCTCACTTCAACCCTTGCCACGCCTGTAGCGCAAGGTGCGGCGATCGGTCAATAATCCGATCTAACGACGCGCGGTGTTGCGCGACCGCAGACTTGCAAAGCCGACAGGAGATCAACTTGACCGTTGCTGAGCGTTTTTAGTAGCGTTCGTTGGCAAAGAACTGATCCAAACAGGAGAAGCAGATCATGGCTAAAAACGGTTTTCGCGCTTTTGACAGCGACATGCATGTCTTCGAACCGGCGGATTTATATCTCAAGTACATGGACTCAAAATGGGGCGATCGGGTGCCGCGCGGAGAGCCGCGCAGGAAGCACGGCATGACCCGCTACTTTCTCGGTGACGGTCAGCCGATTCGCCCGCCCAGCCAGGTCGTGAACTTTCATGAGAATCGAATGGCGGAGCGGTTCAACGACGCCTTGGCGCGCGACTACGACAACCTCTCGCAACTGGCGGCGATGGACCAGGAGGGATTGGACGTCGCGGTGCTGTTCCGTACCTCGCCGCTGCACACCAATGAAAACTTTGAGGCCGCGTATGCCAATGCGCTTTGCCGGGCATGGAACGATTGGATGGCGGACTTTTGCAAAGCGGATCCCAGGCGTTTGAAGGCTTCGGCGCTGATCACCTTGCACGACGTCGAGCTCGCGGTCGAGGAAGCCCGGCGCGCGGTCGAGAATGGCGCGGTCGGGCTTTCGCTTTGCCCGGAGCCGATCTGCGGCAGGCAGATTCACGACCGTTATTTCGATCCGCTTTGGGCGGCGGCACAGGATATGACTGTACCGATTTGTCTTCATCCGCCGGCCCGGCCGCAGCAGCCGCAAGTCTCCAGGGACCGATTCGAAGGTCATCCGAACCAGCATCTGCTGGTCAATCCACTGCGCAACCCCATTGAACAGATTCTCGCGGTCAGCGCCTTCACCGCGGGCGGCGTGTTGGAGCGTTTCCCGAAATTGAAGGTCGCCTTTCTGGAGGGAAACTGCGCTTGGCTGCCTTGGCTGCTTTACCGGCTCGATGAATATTGGGAAATGCAAGGCGCGCTGGCCGACATCCCATTGCGGCAAAAACCCAGCGAGTATTTCAAGCAGCAGTGTTATATCTCGGTCGATGTCGACGAGGCTTTGGTCAAAAATGTCATCGATACCCTGGGCGATGACAATATTGTGATTTCGACGGACTACCCGCACATCGATTGCCGCTGGCCGCGCGCGCTCGATGAGTTTCTCTCGATTCCGATCGCCGAGCAATCGAAGAAGAAAATTCTCTGGGACAATTGCGCACGGCTCTATGGAGTGACTTACTAGGAGTTCGTTGGTTAGTAGACCTACTGGGACGAAGGGGCGAGTCGTGGAAAGCGCAGGCACCAGGACTCAAAGGACGCTTTCCACCCACGCCCAAATTGAGCACTCGGGGCGTGGCTCGGGTGGTGGCCGATGACGCCCAGACGCTTTGCCTGGGCTTGGAACGAGTCGTCCCTTCGTGTCCAACCAACCCTGTTGTCTAGATACTTATGAACTCCTTAACAAAGAGCTCAAGCGCCGCGATTGCCTTAATGCGGCAGCCGCGATGAACCGACCCCGCAGACATTGAACGACGCCGTAGCGATCGGCACCAATTGCACTCTCCTTTAAAAGTCCTATTCTGGATTAAGAGGGATTTGCACGGAGGCGACGCAATGTCGAAACCAAGAGCTTTGATGACAGCGCTGGCGTGGGTCTCTTTGCTAGCGTGGCTCCAGCTCTCAGGCTGCTCTGCCGCGCAACGGCAACCCCGGGACATTCTTTACCTGGCCGTCGGCGCCAGCGATGCTCTCGGCATCGGCGCCACGCCCTTGCGAAACGGTTATGTCTACCGCATCAGAGATGAGCTGGAACAGCAGGCTCGCGGCGACGTAAGGCTTCTGAATCTAGCCATTCCCGGTGGCACCACGCGCGATCTGAGGCGGGCTCTGGAGTTGGCTTTACGCAAGGAGGTCAAGCCGGACCTGGTCACCGTCTGGACGGGAGCGAACGATGTGATCGACGGAAAAACGCCAGAGGATTTCGAACAGGATTTGAGCGTGATTCTCCGGGAACTTCGGGACAAGAGTTCTGCTTTCATCGCGATTGCAGACATACCCGACCTCACCAGGATTCCGCGTTTCAGAGCTCGTCCGAGCCCGGTCGTGACCTCGACCCGGATCGCGGCTTTTAACCGCGTTATCGAGAAGCAAGCGAACGCATTTGATGTGCCGATTGTCAGACTTTCTAAAGAAGAGATCACCGACGAGCTTGTAAGTGATGTCGACGGGTTTCATCCCAGTAATCAAGGCCACAGGCTCATCGCCCAACTTTTCCTTCGGACGATCGTGTCGGCAATGCTAACCTAGTTCATCGACGCTCTCTATTTCGGGATGCGCCACAGATAGAGCGTTCTCAACAGGCCCGTCGAGTCCGTGATCTGATCGATCCGATCGGGCTTCCAAGTTCCCATCGTGAATTGGTGAGAAATCACCCTCGACCCGGGTTTCAGCTGGCGCAGGATCGCGGAGCGTAAACGCAGATTGGCGGTCGGATAGAGATAAAGAGTCAGGACGCTGGCTGCGGAAAGATCCACGTTGCGGATATCCTCCTCGCGTATTTCGACCAGATGCTCCAAGCCGGCTGCCTTGATGTTGTCGCGCGCGGCCTTGACCAGACCAGGGTCGATTTCGACACCCACGGCTTTGGCGCCGTATCTGCTGGCGGCGGTGATCACGATCCTGCCGTCCCCCGAACCCAAATCATAAACCACATCGTCTTGTCTAACCTCAGCCAGCTCTAACATCCGATCGACCACTTCCTGCGGCGTAGGAACATAGGGCGCCATAAAAGGCGAGTCTTCATCGGTCTTCGCCGCCAGAAGTGCGGGCGTGCGGCTGCTTTCCTCCTGGCGGACAACGAAAAGACCCGCTGCCCTTGTCGAAGCGAGCCAATCACGTCCGCCGACAAGGCCAAGACCAACAATCACCAGCACGATCCAGCAGGTCTTCCGTTGTTTCATGGGGGGAGCCCCAAAGTAGCACGACAGACCGAAGCCTTTCTCCTGGGCAGTCTGAGTTCTTTGGCACGAGGCAGCGATGGAACGATTGAAACGATTGGAACGTCGCAACCCGTATTACGCCTTCGCGCGCAAAGTCCTCATCATGATCGCGTAGCGAAGCTCCTTCACCGGCGGGATCGAATGCTGCCACAGCTCTCGCGAAGCTCCGCTCATTAAATAGCTCGAGCGCGGGTGTAATTCGATCGATAGGATTTCGTCGCGTTGTAACTTCTTCGATCGAGCGCGGCTATATTGACGAAACCGCATCCGGCATACCGCACCGAGAGAAATGCCGACCACGACGCCAAAATACGGAATATCCCGGTGCCAGCCGATCGGTGATCCGGTGGAATATTCGATGATCGACACTTGAACCAAGCTGTTCGGATCCATGTTGAAGAGCGTTGCGGCGCGTGTACGGACACCTGAGAGAAATGCCGGGATGTCGGGAGCTGTGGTGATTTCGCTGGCTCCGAACTCGTACTGCCAGCCAAAACTCGCTGTCCGCCGCTTGCCGGTAAATTGATAATATTTGAACGGCGCCAGATGAAGTTTCTGAATCTCCCCGATAAGTTCCTGCTCTTCGGCCGCCGAGAGAAAGTCTGGATGATAAATAAATCCATCCGGAACTTTGGTCGACACGTCAAAAAGACTCGGCTCGCTATTTACACCGGGCATACCCATATAATGTCACGTCCGGCGAAAAGTTTAATCGGCCCGCGA
>JAICHC010000469.1 GCA_025922795.1 Candidatus Binatia bacterium
ATCGAACGTTTTTCCCCCCGTAGCCTTAGTGACGTGGCCAGTAAAGCAGTAGAGGCACGCCAGCATGGCGCACGCAGGTTGCCGCGACACTGCCGATGATAGCGCGTTCCAGGCCACCGCGCGCGTGGGTGGTCATCGCCAGCAGAGTATCGGGCAGATCGCGCACATAGCTGCAAATCGCTTCGGCCGGCTCGCCGTGCAGCACTTCCCACTGAGTTTCGACCCCGTGGTGCGTTTTGATCTCGGCGGCCTTGCGCTGGAGGTAGGATGATTCGAGCACGTCCGATTTCTCTTGCTCGCTGAGGGGTGTCAACGCCGAATTCACCGGCAAAGCTTGCAACAGATGCAACTGCGCCGATAGAAACTGAGCGGCTTTGACCGCATGCGGAATAATCTTCTCGGAAAACTTACTACCATCGAGGGCAATGGCGATCGAGCTAATGGTTCCTGGCGCCTCGCGCTCGTGCGTCACCGGACGAAAAATCACCACCGGACGCTTCGCCTCACGAATGACGCGCAGCGCGACGCTGCCGAGAATCGCTTCGGGCCAAGCCGTGCGGCCATGGGTGGTGAGTGCGACGATCGCGCTCGGCTCGCGCTCAAGTTCGGCGCCGATGGCGCCGGCCGGATCGGTCGATACCAGGAAGCGTAACTCAGCGCCATACTCGCGCGCGCGTTCGCGCGCGAGACTATCTTCCAACGCGGCGGCCTCGGGAACGATTCTCAACAGCGTCAATTTACCTCCCTTGGGCGCGGTCAACGCCCGGGCCAGAGGGAGAATCTTTTCCGCCAGGGCGGAGCCGTCGAGGCAAACAAAAACTTTTTGGAACATATAAAAATCCTCTGGGTCGAATTAGCCTGGCAGACTGCTGAATAGAGTCGAAATGGGCATAGCTGTTTCGGGTTACGAGTTCCGGGTTTCGGTTTAGATCGAAACTCGAAACGACACCAGAAACGAACACGCAGCGCGCCACTCAAATTTTTTGTTGAGCAGCCTTCAGCTGCCATTTCCTGGCGGCCGACATGCCCACCGCGCTCGTCTGCTCACCGCCCTCTTGCGGCGAAGCGACCTTCAACATTTTATGAAAGTAGAGTTCGCTTTCTCCGCGGCTTGGGAAACCTATTCTTCGACCGGAAAAATCTTCGCCGGCGCCGGTTCGTGAGTTTTCTTTTTGCCGCGGCGCCGGCGCGCATAGTCCTGCAGCTTGCGCCCCGCGGCATTGAATGCATCACGGATCGCAACGTAGAGGTCCTCGTGCGCGGCGTGCTTGCTCGGCTCGTGAATCTCGGCCAGATCTTTTTCAAGATCCTCGGGATGAGACGCCTTTGCTGCGTCCAAACGCTTGGGCGCGCGATTGATCACCAACTCGTCGCCCGGCACGGTCATGTCGATGCGGACGACGTAAGCCTTGCCCTTGTAATGACGGCGATGCGGCGCTTCGACGATCACCCGGCAACTCGTGATGTCGTCGTAAAGCGCATCCAGCTTCGCCGCCTTCTCGCGGATGTTTTCCTCGATTGCATTTGAAGACGGCATGTTGCGGAAGGTGATCTGTAGGGGGATTTTCATAGGGTCTCTTCCTCCTTCTCAGCTGTTTTGTGTCTCTGCGCCCATTCATCATGCGGCAAGAGCCGTACCATGGCAAGAACTATCGCCGTCGCTCTGTCCTCTGAAGACTCTAAAGATTTTTCTCGCTTCCTCAATATAGCGACGCGCAAATTGCAGTCCTGAGAAAATCACCGACTGGGCTTGGCAGCACTGAGAAAAGCTCGTGTGACTCGCGGCGCGAACAAAACCCCCACGCCTCGATAAATAACGGGATCTGTCGATGTGCCGCTTGCCTGCCCGCGGCATAGTTCTTGCGCGTTTCGTTTAAAGTGCGACTAATCGACGTCGTTGAAGATACTGTGGAATCAAGGGGGATAGTGGCTTTAAAACCATGATGAGATACGGAGGGATGTTTATGCCGATTCTAAAAAAATTAAAAGAACTGTTCGAGCAGGCGCAGGTGCCGTATGAAGTTTTCAACCACGCGCTCGCTTATACCGCACAGGAGATCGCCGCCAAGCAGCATGTATCCGGCAATGAAATCGCCAAGGTCGTGATGCTTGAAGTGGATGGATCGCTGGTCATGGCCGTGATCGCGGGCAATCACAAAATCAGTCTCGACGAGGTGCGGGCGGGCCTCGGAGCCGGGCACGTGCGGTTGGCCACCGAGGATGAATTTATGTCGCGCTTTCCCGGATGTGAAATCGGCGCGATGCCGCCGTTTGGGCACCTTTTCGGTCTGAAAACGCTGGTCGACCCGGCGTTGGCCAAAGACGAGCACATCTACTTCAACGCCGGCAATCATGTGCAGACCGTCCGCCTGAGACACAAGGATTTTGTGGCGCTGGCCAAACCGCTGACTATGCCGCTCGTCGCCATGCCGAAGAAAAAAGCGGCATGAACCGCGCGGCGGAGCGCAGATGTATTGCCGCGTCATCGCGTGCGATTTCGACCGCACGGGAACCACTGACGGACGTCCAGCGCCGGGGAACACAGCCGCACGGCGCCGGCGTCGCGTTCCATCGCGGCGCGCGGCACCTGACCGCCGCGCCAAATGGATCACTACGTCATCATCTGATCGCCGGCGATTTTTCGCGCTGGGGTCAAAGAAGTGATCGGCGATCAGGTGGCGCACATCGAAAACCAGTACCTCAGCGAACCGTGAGAAAGCCGAACCGCGCGCCGCGATTGATGCCCGCGCCTAACGGCTCTGAGGGATGACCTCGGTAAAACCGGCAATAGCCACGGTGGTTTCAAACCGCCCGCCAGACAGGTTCGGTAGCGGCGGTGAAGGCTTGAAGGTGAACGGCAAGCGCCCTCCCGGCGGAATCTCTCCTGCCAACGTAATGTAGGTCGATGTTCCGGGGTCTGGCGAGCCCGGCTTCGTTTCATTATCCCACAGCCACGTGTAACGGATGAAAAGCTGCACGTCGCGCACCGTGTGGGGGGCTCGATTGACAACCTCTCCGGAGACGAGCCCGTTGGCCACATTCACTTTCTCCAATGCCAGGATGCGCGCGATTTGCTCCCGCGTGGCCATGTTCTGGGGCCGCACGGAAGCCGGCAGCGCAAGCCAAAGCACTCCGATGCAAAGAGCCGTGTAACCGCTTAACCGGCATCGAGATTCAACCCGTTGGCGTTCCATAAAGAGATCCTCCCGTCGTAAGGATTGATTGCTGAGGCAAAATATGTGCCGGTTGTGCCTTGCGATTCAACCGTTTTATTCGTGCGATCGGGCATCGGGTTTTTGCACAGTTGCGGAAATTTGGCGGCCCGGTTTTCAGCTCTGCGAAGTTTCCTCTTGCCGGAAAATAGTTTCACGCGCGACTCTGTTGATATGCGACCGTTTTCAAGTCGCGGCCGCCGCTATTGGCGGGCACACCATTTGCCTCTATGTCAGAACAGGGGAGTTGAAAATGCGAGTGGTTATTGCTGCTTTATTCTTGGTCGTGCTCTTCAATGGAAACGCGCTGCCGGAAGAACTGAGGACCGGAAAGAACCTGCGACAGGAACAGGTCTTGTTGCCATTGACCACACCGGATCCAAAGCGCATGACGGCCGTGGATTGGTATGTGTTTCTCGAAGAAGACGGTAGCGCGGGAATTCTTATTTATTACGATGACGTGCTGACCAAGCGGAAGATCGACTACATCGAACTTTACGATGTCGAAGGTGACTTGCTAGTAGTGGCCTGGATCGATCGGTTCGGCGTGTATCATGTGGCGATGGATCGCGGTTTGC
>JAICHC010000470.1 GCA_025922795.1 Candidatus Binatia bacterium
AATTCAAATGTTAAGCGTTCAATCGACCCGAAATACCGGAGCGATTCTAGGGTTGTTAGCTTTGGGAAGTCAACTTGGCTTGATATGAGAGGTTCCTAAAGTTGACTTTCGATGACCGGCTCGGCTAGTTTCATGTTTGTTCTCTCAGCTGCTGATACTAATGATATCGCGACTCCGCCGGAGCTTGGAACAGAGCTGACCGGCTTGTTTCCCGGTGCCCAGTTTTCTTTAATTGTAAAACGCCGCCCATTTATCGTTCATCGAACAGCCGGAACAAATGACCGAAACATGATGCGGTTCTTCCAGGAGGTGCAAATTGGCTGACGATCTATTCGAGCGGGGCATGGCGACGCGCAAAGCTGTTCTCGGCGCCGAGTACGTGGCGCGAGCCGAAGCCAACAAGACCGACTTCGATGCGGACTGGCAGCGCTACGTGACGGAGCATGCCTGGGCCGCGGTATGGGCGCGGTCTGGCCTCGAAAAAAGAACCCGGAGCATGTTGACCATCGCCATGCTCGCCTCATTGGGCAGGCTTGAAGAGCTTGGCGCCCATATCCGTGCGACGCGGAATACCGGCGTGACGAAGGAAGAAGTTAAGGAAGTGTTGCTGCAAGTCGCCGTCTATGCTGGCGCGCCGGCGGCGAACTCGGCCTTTGCGATCGCCAAGAGAGTTTTTACGGAGATGGAGAGCGAAACCAAATAGATCAAAGGTACCGCGCCATGAAAATAGCAGAGTACAATCCGCGTGACTGGAAGTCTCATCCGCCCTATACATTTCAAGCTTACGGCTCTTCGGTTAAACGCGGACCGTTGAAAAAACTGGTGCCGATTAGACAAACTCTCTCGGAAATCACCGGACCCCTTTTCAGCGATATCAAGCTCGAACCGGGGGAAAACGACCTCACGCGCGACGTAATCACGGGTAAAGAGGCGATGGGCGAGCGCATCATTGTCGTCGGGCGCGTGCTCGATGAAGACGAACGTCCTGTGCCGAATACGCTGATTGAAATCTGGCAGGCGAACGCCGCCGGCCGCTACCATCATCCCGTCGATCAACATAACGCGCCGCTCGATCCGAACTTTACAGGCGCGGGGCGCTGCGTGACCAACCAGCGGGGCGAGTATCGTTACCTCACGATCAAGCCCGGTGCTTATCCGTGGCTCAATCATGAGAACGCATGGCGGCCGGCGCACATTCATCTGTCATTATTCGGCCCGAGTTTTGTCACACGGCTAGTAACGCAATTTTTCTTTCCCGGCGATCCGTTGATTCCGCTTGATCCGATTTTGAATTCAGTGCCGACCAAAAACGGCCGAGAGCGGCTGATGGCGAGCTACGCCCATGACGTGACCGAGCCTGAGTTCGCTTTGGGCTATCGCTTCGATATCGTATTGCGGGGCAGAAAGGCGACACCCTTCGAGGAGTCATGATGAGAAAGCAGACGCCGTCGCAAACCGTCGGCCCTTTTTATGCTATCGGTCTGACACGTCGACCGTTGAATGTTGTGACGACCGAATCGACCGACGGCGAGCGGATTCGTATCGAGGGGCAGGTGCTCGACGGCGACGGTTTGCCGATTCCCGACGTGATGGTGGAGATTTGGCAGGCCAACGCGTATGGCCGCTACAATCATCCCGATGATAAGCAAGAAAAGCCGTTGGACGCGACATTTACCGGTTGGGGCCGCTCCGGTACCGACGAAAAATGCTTCTATCGTTTTGACACGATCAAACCTGGGCCGGTGCCGGGAGCGAATGAGACCGTCCAGGCGCCGCACATTAACGTCGTGGTTTTTGCGCGCGGCATGTTAGTGCACGCTTTCACCCGCCTCTATTTTGCCGACGAGCCGGCCAATGCAAGCGATCCGGTGTTGAATTCGATTAAAAACAAAAAGCGCCGCCAGACTTTAATTGCCTTACCCGGAATGGAAAACGGCAAGACGATTTACCGCTTCGACATTCGACTGCAAGGGGAAAACGAGACTGTGTTCTTCGATATGTGAGGCGCCGAGGAATTGCAGTGAGGAGTACCGGAGTGTTGAGAAGAGCACACGTCCGTCACGCTGAACGAAGTGAAGGATCTGTTTGAAGCTTGATCGCAATTATTAAGGAGTTCATAAGTATCTAGACAACAGGGTTGGTTGGACACGAAGGGACGACTCGTTCCAAGCCCAGGCAAAGCGTCTGGGCGTCATCGGCCACCACCCGATCCACGCCCCGAGTGCTTAATTTTGGGCGTGGGTGCGAAAGCGTCATTTAAGTCCTGGTGCCTGCGCTTTCCACGACTCGCCCCTTCGTGCCAGTATGTCTACTAACTAACGAACTCCTTAGTATCTTCTCCCACCAGGGCCATTTTCCCTGCGGATACCGCCGCTGTCCTGAAATCAAAGTCGGTTTCAATGCTCAGCGCTTGAGCCACACAGCGCTTGAGCCGGGCGTGAAACTGATATATGAAGCGCGCAGGCTCGGGTGGTATGTGACCAAACAAGGAGGATGCCATGAAACGATTGCTAGGTTTGTTGATTGTGTCTTTTTTCTTAGCGTCGGCTGCATTCGCAGCTGAACCTAAGGACTATCAAGTTACGGGACCGGTTCTTGATTTAAAAGACGATATCATCGTCGTGCAGAAGGGTAATGAAAAATGGGAAATTGGTCGCGACAAGGGTACCAAGGTCAATGGCGACCTCAAAAAAGGTTCGCGGGTGACCATCCAGTACAAGATGACCGCGTCAAGCATCGAGGTCAAAGACGCCGCCAAGACCAGTACCAAGACTAAGAGTGAGGAGAAGAAAACCGGAAGCAAAACCAAGTAGCGGGTTCGTTTCAGGCTGGTGATTTCGACAAGTTTCTAGAACCGGCCGACCGGTGTTTTCCAATAGCGTCCGGAAGGGACTCAGTGGGAGGAATCTATGTTGGGGCTTTTGATGACCATCATCATCGGATTCATTGTCGGCGTCATTGCCAAGCTCATCATGCCCGGCAAGGAAAACATGGGGTTTATCGTGACGACCTTGCTCGGTATCGCAGGCTCGCTTGTCGCGACCTATGCCGGCCAGGCGGTGGGATGGTACGAAGCCGGCGAGGGCGCCGGTTGGATCGGGTCGATCGTCGGCGCATTTCTCCTGCTGTGGATCTATCAGAAGTTCAAGACCCGTAGCGCGGCAGCCTGAATATATTCCATTTTCCCTGCCACGATGTCGAGGCGGTTAGAGACTCGTGTCGCGAGTCGCCGGTTTGGTTCCGCAGCGGAAACAGCGCACGGGCTGGACGGCGTGCCGGGTTAAAATTCTCGGGAACCATGTAATTGGGGCACGCGCATACCCGAATGAACATATTTCGATGTCGCTAGCGCGCTGATCCCTACACCCCGCGGGCAATGGAGACTGCCTTGGAGGCTATCCTCAATCCCACCGGCGCTAATACTTCGTGCGGGTTGGCCTTAAGGAGGTTTTATGAAATCATTGCTCGTTGCTGCGGGATGCGCGTCAACCGCGGTCACCGACCGCCAGTAGGTCGTGACGGAAAGACTGCCCCGACCTGATCACATCCTGGTCTACGACTTCGTCGCCACGCCACACGCCGTCCCAGCCCAGTCTGGGCTTGCCAACCACGCTAGCGTGCAGCGAACGCCTCAAACCGCCGAGCAGATCGCGACTGGTCGCCGGTGTGGGCGCTGAAATAGCGGCGCAGTTGTCGGCAAGGAGGCCGGCTCGCCGTATCGCCGGACTACGGTCCCGAGCACAACGCCTTCAGCGGCGAGGTGAACTTGGTGCAGATCGATCT
>JAICHC010000471.1 GCA_025922795.1 Candidatus Binatia bacterium
CGCCGTCGACGATCAAGACTCTGAGCTTGTCTTGGGCGTCGATCGTAAAATTGGCCACGGCATTGCCGGCAAGCCCCTCCTTCTTCAAGCTCACCTGGCCGGCTTGCGCGCCGGATTGTCCGACCCGGGGTTGGAAGTTTACCGAGGCTTCGCCCTTGGGCGGCACGCTGACAAGTTTTTGTTCCTTGCTTTGACCGCCGATGCTCAATTGCACGAGCACGTCCTTCACTTCCCGATCGGAGAAGTTGCTCAGCGTCGCTTCTATATTAAGCGGAAGATTGACGCCGACCCCCGGGCCGGCGAGGCGGATCTCCTTGATCCCGGCGTTGAGCGGCTGCTCTTTTCGACCGACGTGAATCAATTTGACCGGAACCGACGGATCGACTCGTTTCAGCGCGGCGATGGAAAATTGATCCCAGCCGGTCAGGCCCATATCCGTGATCAAGCGAATTTCTTTTTGTCCGGCCGGTTCGCTCAACAACTCGTAAGCCTTGTCGATCGCCGCGGCCAGATTGGCGGTGCCGTCGGCGATCTCGATGGCATCGAGTTCCCTTAACAGCACGTCGCGCTGGCCTTTGAGGCGAAAGGTCTCTTTGCCGCTAATTTGGGTCGGCAAGAGCGCGGCGCGATCGCCGTCATTCAGCGCCGAGATCAATAACCGAGCGGCTTCCTTGGCCTGCTTGAAACCGTTGCCGTCGCCGCTCCATCTCATGCTCAGGGAATTGTCCAAAAGCAGCACCGCCGCCACCGGGCCGCCGCCGGCAAAGAGCCCGGCGCCGGTTTGAAAAATCGGATTGGCTAGTAACAGGACGAGCAAAACCACCGCCAGAGTTCTGAGCGCCAACAGCAGCCAATGGCGCAGGCGATAGCTCCGCGAGATGCGTTTTTGCGATAGCAGGATAAAGCGCACCGCGGGAAACTGGATGCGCTGCAGCCGGCGCCGGTTGAGCAGATGAATCAGAATCGGCATTGAGGCTGCCGCGAGTCCGATTAGAAATGCCGGGTAGAGAAAAAATACCGACATGCGTGCTCAGCCCCTCCAGCTCAGGTAACTTGCCAGGGCCTGGTCGAGCGGTGTCGCCGTCGAGATCAGCTGATAGTCGATGGCATTGTCATGGCATTGCTTGCGCAGATCGTTGATAAATTCCTGCACGACTTGCTGATAGGTGGCGCGGATGGCGCGCGGATCCGTGATCACCTGGAGACTGGCGGCTTCAAGGTCTTCGAACAGAATATTGCCGTCGAACGGCAAATTCAGCTCGGCGGGATCGAGCAGGTGAAAGACGATCACGTCGTTGCCCTTGAAGCGAAACTGGCGCAGCCCCTTGAGAATGGCCGCCGGTTCGTCGAGCAGGTCGGAAACCAAAACGATCAGGCCGCGCCGCTTGATCTGGCCGGCAATGTCGTCGAGAATCCGGCCGACGTCGGTCTCACCGCCGGGGCCGCGATTCTCCAGAGCATGGAGAATTTGGGTCAGGTAATCGCGCTTGGCGCGCGGCGGGATAAAGTTTTCGATGCGGTTTGAAAAAGTCACCACGCCGGCGGCGTCTTGCTGCCTGAGAATCAGATAGGCGAGCGAGGCCGTGAGCGTGCAGGCATAATCGAATTTGGTGATGCCGTCCGAGGCGTAGTTCATCGATGCGCTGGCGTCGAGCAGCAAGTAGGCGCGCAGATTCGTCTCGTCTTCGTATTCTTTGATGAAATAGCGGTCGAATTTGCCGAGCGCCTTCCAGTCGATGCGGCGGATCTCGTCGCCCGGCGAGTATTCGCGGTGCTCTTCGAATTCGACGCTAAAGCCTTTGGCGCGGCTGCGATGGATACCCGACAACATCCCCTCGACGACCCAGCGGGCGCGCAGATAGAGGTTGGCGATACCGGCCAAGACCTTGGGGTCGAAATAATTTTTATCGCCGTCGGCCATGACTTCGTTATCCGGGAGAATGAAAGATCGAGAATGGCTAGCTTCGATCGTTCATCTTCCATCCTCGAATGATTGGCAGCACTCAAACCTCTACCACCAGCGTTTGCGATAATCTAGCCAGCTTCCCCAACTGCGGTTGGGTCCCTGGTAAGTCGGATTCCTGGCGTGCTCTTCAACGTAAGCGATGATCCTCTTGTCGGCACCGAGCGCCAGCAGCACCTCGCGCTGAAAGGCCAAACAGGACCTTTCCGCCGCCTTGCCGCTCCAGGCCTCCGCGGTCGGCTCGTTTGCCGGATCGTGAACTTTGGCATCGCGGTACGCATGGAAGGCGTCGTGCGCGATCGCGCCGGCGTACCAGAGCGCGGAATGACTCCAGGTCGGCGTGCCGACAGTGAATATTGGATCTCGCGCCCAAGGGTTCACGCCGCTGCGTTTGCCTTGACGGATCCCGGCGAGATGGCCGCGGATCAGCTCGAATGCGCCGAGCGGCCGGAGCAGCACGATCGCCTCGCGCGTGCACTGCCGAAACTCCGCGCGACCACGGACTTCAATGCCGTCGACGTTTTCCGATTGTGTCCGACACAACATGAAAATGCGGCAGGGGGGATGGCCAATTTGCCGGCCGGGCGGCACCGCTAGCGCGCGGCTTTGCCGTCCATCGAAGGTTTGATGTCGCTCAGCAGCCGATTGATGATGTCGACAGAAGCGAGCCCTTCGCCTTGCCCTTTGAAATTCGGCACGATGCGATGACGCAGCACCGAGGGCGCCAGCGCTTGGATGTCTTCGATCGATACGGCGTAGCGGCCCTGCAGGATGGTGCGCGCCTTGGCGCCGAGAATGAGATACTGCGAGGCGCGCGGGCCGGCGCCCCATTCGACGTAGTCCTTGACGTACTGCAACGCATCCGGGCTTTGCGGTCGGGAGCGCTGCGCCAGCGCGACGGCGTAAGAGACCACGAACGGCGACACCGGGACCTTGCGCACCAGTTCCTGGTAGCGCAGGATCGCCGAGCCATCCATGATTTTGCGCGGCTCCGGCTTGTTTGTCGAAGTGGTCTGCATGACGATCTGCACTTCGTCTTCGAAGTTCGGATAGCGAATTTCGATATTCAGCATGAAGCGGTCGAGCTGCGCTTCCGGCAGCGGGTAGGTTACTTCCTGTTCGATCGGGTTCTGCGTCGCCAGCACGAAAAACGGCAAATCCAATGGAAAGGTCGAACCGCCCGCGGTGACTTTGTACTCCTGCATGGATTGCAACAGCGCGGCCTGGGTCTTGGGCGGCGTGCGGTTGATCTCGTCGGC
Source organism: Candidatus Binatia bacterium (assembly GCA_025922795.1). The sequence goes on from JAICHC010000471.1 coordinate 3,223, forward strand.
CAATAAGATATTGGTGAAAATCGGCCCCTTGAGAAACTGAAAGGTCCGGCGCCCGCTGGCAGGATCCTCCTGCAAGATATCGGTGCCGGTGATGTCCGACGGCATCAAGTCGGGCGTGAACTGAATCCGGTTAAAATCGAGGTCTAAAATTTCCGCCAGGGTGCTGATCAAAAGCGTTTTGGCCAAGCCGGGGACGCCGACCAGCAAACAGTGCCCCCGGGCGAACAGCGCGATCAAAACTTCCTCGATCACCTGGTCCTGGCCGACGATGACTTTACGGATCTCACCGAGCATGCTGTCGCGCTTGGCGGCGAAGTCTTCGATCTCGGCGATCTCGTGTTGCTGTATTTCTAGGGCTTCCATGAATATCCTTATCGAACGTTAATTGGTTGACGCGAGCTTATCGAGCGTGGCCTTGGCGAGCCGGGCTTTTTCGTGCTCGCCGAGGCTCGCGTACGCATCCCCGAGGAAGCGGTAGATGAGCGGATTGAAGGGGTTGATCTGAATGGCTTCCTCGAGCACGATGCGGGTCTCCTTAAAATTTTTCATCGCA
>JAICHC010000472.1 GCA_025922795.1 Candidatus Binatia bacterium
GCGCCATCCGACCTGCCTAGCACAGGACGAGCTACTCTTCCAAGCGACGGATGTTGGGATAAAAGAGCATCACCAGAAGCGCCATGGCAGCGACCATGAAGCCGCCGAAACCGACGGCGACCGGCGCACCCGCGAATTCGGCGATGGCCCCGGCGATCATCCCGCCGACCGGCATCAGCTCCCAGGCAAGCCCATAGATGCCCATGACCCGGCCGCGCAGCTCGTTGGGCAAATTAACCTGCAGGACGGTGCTGATCGTCGTCATGTAAAACTGGCTGGCGACGCCGAGCGCGAAGGCAAGCGCCAAAGAAAGCGCGTACGACTTCGATAGCGCGAAAGATATAAGAAGGATGCCGAACAAAATCGCGCCGACGAGCGACTGGACGCCTTTTCTGCGTGAATGCGAGAACCAGGCGACCGCCAGCACGCCGGCGAGCGCTCCCGCGCCGCCGACACTCTGGAGAAAGCCGAAACCCTGAGAACCGACATCGAGAACGTTGCGGGCAAATACGGGCATGAGAATCAAATAAGACATGCCGAAGGCGCTGTTGAAAAATATAATCAAGATGAAGATGAAGTAAATCTCATTATGGCGGATAAAATTCAGCCCCTCGACCATGTGCTGCATAACGCCACCGGGCGAGGGTGCGGTGGACGGCGTGGCCAGACGGATGCCGAGCCATAAGAAAACTGCCATCAGTGAAGCGCAAAAGCAGATGTAATAAGTCGGGCCAATGCCGAGCAAGTAGATCATCATGCCCGCGAGCGCGGGACCAACCAGGCGGTTGAGCTGCCAAATCGTGCCGCCGACGGCGACGGCATTGGCGATATCTTCCTTCGGTACCATTTGCGGCAGCAACGCCATGCGGCTCGGCCGGTCAAAGGCGCGCACGCAGCCCGAGAGAATCGCCAGTGCCATAACATGCCATAACGCTATGCTGTCCAGCACGATCAAAGTGGCGAGCGAAAAAAACGTCAGAGCGGAGACGGCCTGGGATAAAATCATGATGCGTCGGCGGTCAGCGCGGTCGGCGATCACGCCGCCCAGGAGAGTCAACGCGATCGTCGGGGCTGCGAACGCCAGGCCGGTGAGCCCGAGCAGCAGCGGCGAATTGGTTAACTCAAGCACCAGCCAGCCTTGGGCCACGCCCTCCATGTTCTGTGCCAGGACAGACGAGAGCTGACCGAACCAGTAAAGCCGATAGTTACGATGGCGCAACGCGCTCAGCGCCTGAAGCAATCGCTGGCTACCCGAGAGAGATTGGACGGCGGCTTGTGACATGGTCAGTGTTACATGAACGATGGACAGTTCCGTCATTGTTCATGAATCCAGAGGTGCTGTCAAAGAACTCGTGCGAGACTTTTTCCTCCTGCGATGCTACTTTTTAGCGACAATCACTCTCTAAGCTAAATGGTGATGGCTCATGCCGGATTATGATTACGATCTATTTACTATTGGCGCCGGGTCAGGCGGCGTGCGCGCCAGCCGGATGTCGGCCATGTTCGGCGCCAAGGTCGCCGTGGCCGAAGAACTCTATCTCGGCGGCACCTGCGTCAACGTCGGCTGTATTCCGAAGAAACTTCTCGTGTATGCGTCACACTACGCCGACGATTTTGCCGATGCCGCAAGTTACGGCTGGAACGCAAGCGCGCCCCGGCTTGACTGGGCGAGGTTGATCGCTAACAAGAATCGAGAGATTGCGCGGCTGAATAACGTTTATCGAAAAATCCTCGGTGAGGCGGGCGTTGAGATTCTCGATCGCCATGCCGAGATCCTGGATCCGCATACGGTGGCGCTCGATGGCAAGAAAATTACCGCGAAATATATTCTGGTTGCGGTTGGTAGTTGGCCGGTGGTGCCAAAATTTCCCGGTTCGCAGCATGCGATCACATCCAATGAAGCGTTTTACTTGCCGTCGCTGCCCAAGCGGGTGATCATTGTGGGCGGCGGCTATATCGGCGTAGAGTTTGCCGGTATTTTGCATGGCTTGGGCGCGCAGACGGTCCAACTCTATCGTGGCGAGCTGTTCTTGCGCGGTTTTGACGATGACATTCGCATTACACTTGCCGGCGAAATGCGTAAGCGCGGCATCGATGTGAGATTCGGCGCCGACATCACACAAATTGAGAAGCTCGGCAATACCCTGCATGCGAGCTTGACGGACGGCCGCGTAATCGAGGCCGACCAGATTTTATACGCGACGGGACGTGTGCCAAAAACGCTCGATCTCGGGCTTGAAAAGGCCGGCGTGCGCATGAAGCCGAGCGGTGCGGTGGCGGTGGACGAATACTCCAAATCCAGCGTCGACAGTATTTACGCCGTCGGCGACTGCACCGACCGCATGATGCTGACACCGGTCGCAATTGCCGAGGGAATGGCAGTAGCGAATACACTGTTCAATGATAAGCCGACCCGGCCCGGATACCTCAATGTCCCGACGGCGGTGTTCAGCACGCCCAATTGCGCCACGGTGGGGCTGACCGAGGAGCAGGCACGCCAGGCAAATTTCCAAGTCGATATCTACAAGACTTCGTTTAAGCCCCTGAGGCACACGCTCACTGGACGTGACGAGCGCACGATGATGAAACTGGTCGTCGAACAAGTCACCGATCGGGTGCTCGGCTGTCATATGGTCGGACCTGACGCGGGGGAGGTCATCCAGGGCCTCGCGGTAGCGCTTAACTGCGGCGCCACCAAAGCCCAGTTCGATGCCACGATCGGCATCCACCCGACCGCCGCGGAAGAGTTTGTTACCATGCGCACCAAAACGGCGTGATTACCTTCCACCGTGCGTGGCGAGCTTAACGTCGAATAGTTACGATACCACGGATCGGCGTGCACGACCATCGGCCAGCCGCTGAAGTCGACCGTGGGCACGTCGCTGATCATGCCTTTGAAGCGCGATTTTGGCACGACGGAAGTTTGATAGCCCAGCGCCGCTAGTCGCCTGAGAATTTGTCCCTCGATCGGCAGATAGGTAAAACCGTTGTCGATCGCCGGTTGTCCCCAGCTCTTGATGCCCTCATCGAAGACCGCGTTGACCGTGCCGCTTTGAATCGCCTTACGCCGGTCGGGATGGCTCGGCCGCGGCACCGAGATGACTTGGCCGCCCCATTTTTTCAAATCGGAAAGAGTGAAGCCGGCGGCTTTCATCACCGCGCTGACGGTGAACATGGTCGGGCTCGCGGCGATCATTTCTCTTGAGGTGACGTTCGTAGACAAGCGCAGCGGGAAGCGCTCCGCTACGATTTGCGAGAAGGACCTGATGCCGGTGCATTTGTGCACCGCGAATCCCATGACATCGTAGGAGGGAAAGGTTGCGATCACGCGCAGCGGCAGTTTTTTCCTGAACGGCCCGGTACCGCGGTAGGCGAGGGTGGCCGCCGCCGGATTTACCCAGGCAAGCGTCTACTTGCAATCGGCAACCTCTTTAAGCTCGGCGAAACTGTCAACTGCGAAGGAAAGCGGCACGCTGTTGGAGCCGTCTCGATTCGCGGCAAGCAATTTGAAATTCAATTCATGGCCGACGCGCGACTCGGTTTGCAAGACTCGTTCTGCCGCGCGGGTGGTTTGGAAAGAAAGGGAAGTCTCGTACATCGCCGCGGCGATTTCGAGCAGGCCCTTGGCACGTTGGATCTTGGCGTTATAGCGTTGTTTGGTCATGTAACCAGTCCTAAGATGAAATCATTTGAACTCACCACGAAGCACCCAGCGCGGCAGAGCCGCAACCAAAGTCGAACCTGAGTTTTCACCACGAAGTGATTCATGA
>JAICHC010000473.1 GCA_025922795.1 Candidatus Binatia bacterium
GGCACACGCGGCGCATGAACAGCACCACGAGCTGGGTTTTATCAGGACCTATATCTTTTCGACCGATCACAAGATGATCGGCCGGCAATTTCTCTTCATGGGCCTGCTCATGATCATCGTCGGCGGTCTGCTCGCCATGCTCGTGCGTTGGCAGCTGGCCTGGCCGGAGACGCCGGTTCCGGGGATGACCTTTATTCCCGAGCCCTACATGTACGAAGGGATTATCCCGCCGCAGACGTATAACGCGATCTTTACCATGCACGCGACGATCATGATTTTCTTCGTCGTGATGCCGATTATGGTCGGCACATTCGGCAATTTTCTGATTCCGCTGATGATCGGCACCGGGGACATGGCTTTTCCCAAATTGAATATGCTGTCGTTCTGGGTCGGCGCGCTCGCGACCGTGGTGATGCTCGCGAGCTTCTTTGTCCCGGGCGGCCCGGCGGCGGGCGGCTGGACCAGCTATGCGACGCTGGCGGCTAAAGCGCAGTATACCGGCGTCGAGTGGGGCCAGCATCTGTGGATCATCAGTTTGCTGATCCTTGGTGTTTCTTCTTTGATGGGATCGATCAACTACATCACCACGATCGTCAACATGAGAGCGCCGGGGATGTCTTACTTTCGCATGCCCCTCACCATCTGGTCGCTGTTCATTACCGCGATCCTGTTGTTGCTCGCCTTGCCGGTATTGACCGCCGCGTTGGCCATGTTGCTGTTCGACCGGGTGGCGGGGACGAGCTTCTTTCTGCCCGAGGGCGGCGGTGAGCCGTTGCTCTGGCAGCATATGTTTTGGTTCTTCGGTCATCCCGAAGTTTACATCCTGGTTTTGCCGGCCATGGGCGTGACCTCCGACGTTCTCTCGACGTTTTCTCGCAAACCGATCTTTGGTTATCACGCCATGGCGTTCTCGATGATCGCGATCGCATTTCTCTCATGGATCGTCTGGGGCCATCACATGTTCGTCAGCGGCATGAATCCGCTGCTCGGCACCGCGTTCATGATGACGACCATGGTCATTGCGGTCCCCTCGGCGATCAAGGTGTTCAATTGGCTCGGAACCCTCTGGGGCGGAAGCATCCGCCTGACTTCGCCCATGCTGTTTGCCCTGGGATTCGTCTCGAATTTTTTGATCGGCGGCTTGAGCGGCATCTTCATGGCCTCGACGCCCGTCGATATCTTCATCCACGACACGTACTACATTGTCGCGCATTTCCATTATGTCGTCGCCGGAATCGTCTTCGCCTTGTTCGCCGCGGTTTACTACTGGTTTCCGAAAATGTTCGGCCGCAAAATGAACGAACCCATGGCGAAAATCCATTTCGTGCTGACCTACATCTTCTTTAACGGCGCATTCTTTCCAATGCATTTTCTTGGAGTCGGCGGCCACATGCGGCGGATTTATAACCCCATGCAGTACGAGTTCTTGATGCCGATGCAGCACTGGAACGTGTTTATCACCGTGAGCGCGCTGCTCTTGGGAGCCTCGCAAATCTTTTTCCTGGTGAATTTTATCTGGAGCCTCTGCGCCGGCAAGAAGGCGGAGAAAAATCCCTGGCAGGCCAACACGCTCGAGTGGTCTGCGCCGACGCCGCCGCCTCATGGAAATTTCGAAGTCCAACCGGTGGTCTACCGCGGCCCGTATGAGTACAGCTCGCCCGAGGTCAAGGAAGACTGGCTGCCGCAGGACCGGGATCTCGGCGCCGGCGCCGCGGCGCGGGCGCATTAACGGAGACGGTGCGATGAAACCGGACCGCTCCGGGATGGGAGGCGCCGTCGACTCCCTTCCTTCGTCTTTTTCGCCATGGCCGCACCGGATTGCGCTGGTGTTGGTCTGGGCAACGTTTCCTCTCCTCTTCATCGGTGGTCTGGTAACCAGCAAAGGAGTCGGGCTCGCGGTGCCCGATTGGCCAACCACCTTCGGCTACAACATGTTTCTTTACCCGTGGTCGAAGATGGTCGGCGGTATTTTTTATGAACACAGCCATCGCTTGATCGCGTCGTTCGTCGGCCTGCTGACGATCGTGCTGGCGCTCACGTTTTGGCTGCGCGAGCAGCGCAACTGGCTGCGCTGGTTAGGATTGGCCGCCGTGGTCCTGGTCGTCGTGCAAGGCGTACTCGGTGGTCTGCGCGTGGTTCTCCTCGAACAGTTTCTGGCAATCGTGCACGCCGCCACGGCGCAGATTTTTTTCGCCTTGACGGTTTGCCTGGCGATCTTCACTTCGACGGATTGGCGGCGCGCGCCCGCTCCACGGATCAACGACGGCGGCCGGCTATGGCGCCTGTGCGCCGTCACGACCGGATTCATCTATTTGCAGATCGTCTTCGGCGCGCTGCTGCGGCACACCGGCGAACGTCTGGACGCCCATCTTGCGTTCGCGTTACTGGTGGCGCTGCACGTCATTCTCATCCTCGTGCGCGTGAGCCGGCACCATGCCGACGTCGCGCAAATAAATAGACTCGCGCGAACGCTATTGGCTCTGCTCATGCTCCAAGTTATCCTGGGAGGTGTGTCCTACGTCGCCAAGTTCACCGCCTTGTGGCGAGTCTCGTTCGATTTCATCGTCTTGGTCACGACCGCGCATCTCGCGGTGGGGGCGCTGATGTTTGCCGCCGGCGTGGCTCTGACTTTCAAGTCGTACCGCTTATCGGCGCGTGCGTCCGATGACCGTTCCAGGAAAGAATTTCTCGCGGAGCAGTTTTCGTCATGAATTCGAGCACCGGGACCGCCAATATCGCGATCGTCAGCGCGAGCCGCAGAGCGGTCGATTTTTTCGAGCTGACCAAGCCGCGCATCGTCCTGATGGTTTTGATCACCGCCTTCGTTGGCTACTACGCGGGCTCGGCGAGCGTTCCCGATTACCTGCAACTCCTGCAGATGCTGCTCGGCACGGCGCTTGCCGCCGCCGGCACACTCGCGCTGAACCAGTTTCTCGAGCGCGACACCGACGCCAAAATGGACCGCACTCGGCGCCGGCCGTTGCCGGATGGCCGGGTGCAGCCCTACGACGCGCTTTGGTTCGGCGTCGCCTTGACGATGCTGGGGCTCGCTTATTTGGCGCTGGCGGTGAATTGGCTCAGCGCCGCCGTCGCCGCCGCGATCACTCTGAGTTATCTCTTGGCTTATACGCCGATGAAACGGTCGAGCTCGCTTTGCGTGCCGGTGGGCGCGGTGCCTGGCGCCTTACCACCGGTGATTGGCTGGGTGGCTGCGCGCGGCGAATTGGCGGTCGATGCCTGGGTGCTGTTCGCGATTATGTTTCTCTGGCAGATCCCCCACACCTTGGCGATTGCCTGTCTTTACCGCGATGACTTTGCCAAGGCGGGGATTCAGTTTTTGCCGGTCATCGAGCCGGACGGCGAAAGCACCAACCGGCAAATCATTGTCCATTGTCTGGCGTTATTGGCCGTCAGTCTGCTGCCGACGTTGATCGGGCTCGCCGGCGCAGTCTATTTCTTCGCGGCATTTCTGCTTGGCATCGGCTTTCTCGGCAGCGGCGTCAGTCTGGTCATGGCGCCGACGCGCACGGGTGCGCGCCGATTATTGTTTGCATCGCTCATTTATCTTCCCGCGCTGTTGCTCGTGATGGCGTTGGATCGAGTGCCTTTATGAATCCATCGATGACCGGACCGGCAGACGCCGGCGGTTCGCGGAACCGGCGCATCGGCGCCGGCCTGGCGCTGCTGATCGCGCTGTACATCGCCGCAGTGGTGCTGTTTATTGTTGTCTACTGAAGAGCCGAGTACTAGGCATGGCAAAAGAC
>JAICHC010000474.1 GCA_025922795.1 Candidatus Binatia bacterium
CGTGCCGGTGGCTTACTATCTATCGAAGGCTACGAAGCGGCCGGTGAAGCTGGTTTTCGACTATACGGACGAGCTGCTCGCCGGCGGCCACCGCCATCCGGCGGTGCTTGCGCTGCGAACGGGAGTAGATCAGGACGGACATTTTACCGCGATCAAAGCGACTATCCATTTCAGCGGCGGCGCCTACGGCTCGCAGAAAGCCAATCCCCAAGTGACGGTTCTCGGCGGCCGGCGGCTGGCGAGCATGTATAGATCGCCGGCGATCAGCTGCGAGACTTTTTGCTCGTATACCAATCAGGTTCCTTGCACCCAAACGCGCACGCCGGGCAGTCCGCAGGTCGTGTTCGCCTTCGAGTCGCAGGTGGAAATCATCGCCAAGGAGATGGGCATCGATGCTCTCGAATTGCGCCGGCGAAATATTCTGCGTGACGGCGATGCCAATCCCATGGGCGAAAAGTGGAGCGATATTCTCATGGGCGAAGTGCTGGAACGGGTCGTCAAAACTTCCGGCTGGAAGAAAAACGGAGCGAAGAAAAACCGCGGCTGGGGCATGGCGCTATATGATCGCGGCACGCCGGAAGGAAAAGCCAGCTCGGCATTAACGCTTGAGGCCGACGGCAAGGTCACTATCCTCACGGGCGTGCCCGATGTCGGTCCCGGATACTACACGGTCAGCCAGCAGATGGTCTGTGAAATCCTCGGGCTGCCGCCAGAAAAAGTGGGCGTTGTCTTCAAAGACACCGATAGCTTGCCTTTCGATCCCGGCACGGGCGGCAGCAAACAGACGAATACCTCCGGCCATGCGGTCAATAAATCCGCGCATGAGGTGCGCGAGAAGTTAGTCGCCTTGGCCGCGCGGCAGTTAGGATGTCAGCCGGAAGAGATTCAGCAAGAGGGCGGCAAGCTCACGGCGCTAAACAAAAAGTCGACGACGACGCAAAAGATGATCGAGCTGGCTGTCAAAGAAAACGGCGGGCCTGTCTTTCACCTGACCAATTTTGTTCCCAAGGACATGCCCAAGGTGACCGGCTTCGCGGCGCAGGTGGCTGAGGTGGAAGTCGATCCGACGACCGGCGGGGTGAAGGTTATAAGTTTGACCACGGCGCATGATACCGGCACGGTGCTCAACCATCTCACCCTGACGGGTCAGATCGAAGGCGGCGTTGTGACCGGCGTCGGCTTTGCACTAATGGAAGAAAACCCAATGGTTGACGGCAAGATTGCGACATTAACATTAGGTGAGTCCAAGTTGCCCTGTATCGCGGATGTGCCACCGTTAAAGACTGTATTGGTCGAGAGCCCCACCGGCCCGACGCCGTTCGGTGGCAAAGCGATCGCCGAGAACCCGAACGTGCCGACCGCAGCGGCGATAGCGAATGCGATTGCCGATGCCTGCGGAGTCCGGCTCTATGACCTGCCGCTCAACGCCGAGAAAATCTACTGGGCGTTGCAGGGAAAATAATTTCTGCGAAAGTTCGAGCATCAACGGGCCCGGCTGGCTATCTTAAAAGCCTTGGTCGCCAAATCGGGCCGCGGAACGGCGGGCTTTGTCGCTTTGTCGCGAAGGGGCTTTCTGTAATTTTCACCCCGCGAGGCGAAGCGATCCAGACGTGCGAGACCCGTCGGCGCTGTGGAGTCATTGAAGTCTACCCCCGATTATTCATACTACGAGGTAAACTCATGAGATTTTGTCGAGCGAGCTGCAGGTTAGAGGAGCGAAGGCAGTAGACTCAACCGTTTCATGGTCATAGGCGGCGCCAAGGCAAATGCTTGACCTTTTCACTGGAGATCTCACGAGCATTGCCTTGGTTTGCATCACCGAAGGACCTTTCCTTTGCTCCGGAAGGGTTGCACGTCGGCCGTAGCTTCATCGCGAAGGATTCGGGTTGGAACGATGAACTGCTAGCATGGCTCGAAAATGAGTCAAAGCCGGCAATGGTACGTTCCTACGAGCATCTACAGAAGCAAGGATAGGCAAAATACATGGAACCGATAAAGATCGGAATCGGAGTTTCGAGCATCGGCCGTTTTCTCCCGCTGGTCGGCAAAGCGGCCGGACTTTTCGAGCGGGAGAACCTTCGCGTAGAAATCGTCAATCAGCGGGACGAGGAGCGGGCGGTGCCGGACATCGTTTCCGGGGCTACCCCTATGGGCACGCCGAATGCTCCGTCCCTGGTCTTTTCCGTGCTCGAAGGCAGCGATCTCGTCATCGTTGGGGGTCTGCTCAACCGTCCGGCGTTTTACTTGGCGGCCGGTCCGAGTATCGATGGGATCGCGGACCTCAGGGGAAAACGCATCGGCATCAATCAGCCGCGCCGTATGGCTGGCATGGTCATGCTCGCGCTGCTCAGGAAATGGGGACTGGCGCTTGACACCGACCTCGAGGTCGTCGATTCCGGCATCAACGACCGAAGCTTCGAGGTGCTGCTCGAGAAGAAGATCGATGCTGCCCTTTTACCGCCCGAAAAAGCGTTCCTCGCCGAGGCTTTGGGTTTTCGCGTGATCGCCGACAGCCTCGCATTGGATTGTCACTGGGTGCCTCTGGCAACCACCCGGAGATTTTTGCGCGATCACAGGGAAGCAGCGACAAAGATTGCATCGATCTACGCGGAAAGCGTTTGGTTGTTCAAGACGCGGCCGCAAGAAACGATAAAAGAAATCAGTTGCTGGCTTCCCGCTCTCGCCGAACATCCGCGAGTAGTGGAAAAATGTTACAGGTTATTTGCCGCCGAGTTCGAGCCGTCGTTGATCCCTTCGATTCATTCCATCAACTCGATCTTAAAGGAGGTCGCGCTGCAAGACCCCCGGGCAGTTGATCTCAAGCCGGCTGACCTGGTGGAAGTTCTGCTGTTGGATCATCGCAAAACATGATAGATGCGATCAAAACGGTCGGCGTTCTCGGCCTCGGCGTCATGGGTTTCGACATCGCTTTTCTGTACGCTCAGAAAGGCTACCGGACGCTGGTCCATGATGCCTCGGCTCAGGCGATGAGGAATGTTGCCTCCCGGCGCGATCAAACCATCGAACGGTTGAAGAAACGAAACCGAATAACCGAGGCCGAAGCTGAAAACGTCCGCAACGGGCTGATGCCGGCGCTGGGGCTCGCTAACCTGGCGAGCGCCGCTTTGGTCACCGAGGCCGTGTCGGAATCGGACGCAACTAAAAAATCGGTTTACAAAGGGCTCCGCGCCGGCGGCTTCAACGGCATACTGACGACCAATACTTCTTCGCTAACGCGCGCAAGTCTCCTTGGCGACGGTGTCTACCCAAAAGAACTATTCGCCACCACGCATTTCTTTAACCCGGTGCTTTACACCCAGATGGTCGAGGTCGTCAGGGGCGACATGGATGACGCCGGTTACGTCGCGCTGGCGGCGTTTTTGACTGATCTGGGGCGCAGGCCCGTGGAAACCGAAGACATTTCCGGGTTTGTTTCCAACAGCGTCTTGATGGTGTATGCCGTGATGGCGTTGCGCCTGGTCGAAGCTGGAGCAAGCATCGAAGCCGTCGATGGCGCCGCGCAAGCGTTGCGCGCGTTGCCGCCGTTGTTCAGCTTCGATAGCTGGAAGCCGTCGATTGTCGAAGACGTGACGCGCGTCATGTTCGAATTTCGCGGCGAGAATTTTTTACGATCTTCTAAATTGCTCGCTGCGCTGGCGAGAACCAACCCGCCCTTCTACGTCCAACAAAAAGCCAACGCGGCGATCTATGACCTGATTGAAGCGCGCGGTCCGGGAGTGGACCCGGCGACGGTCGAGCTC
>JAICHC010000475.1 GCA_025922795.1 Candidatus Binatia bacterium
AACCTCCTCCCGTTTCAAATCACGCCCATAGGCGAACGTTTTGGTGATTTTTTCAACTTCTTTGCCCAGCGCCGGGTCGCCCGCGACATGCCGGGCCTTGATCAGCGCCTGCCGCTCCCAGAGCTGAGAGCTGGTTTTGTGATATTCGCGGAAAGCATCGAGCGAAGATACCAACGGCCCGGCCTTTCCTGAAGGACGCAATTGCATATCGACTTTGTAAGCGATGCCTTCTTCGGTCGGCGCGGAAAGATAGGTAAGAAGCTTTTGACCGACGCGGACGTAGTATTCATGCGCCGGCAGGCCGCCGGTGCTGAGCGCTTCAGCGCCGGCGTCATAGACGAAAATTAGATCGAGATCGGAATTGTAATCGAGCTCCCGGCCGCCGAGCTTGCCACCGCCGATTATAGAAAACTGTCCGTGCGGCACGCGGCCGTACCTTTCGCTGACCTCGTTAAGCGTCAGGTCGAGCGCCGCCTGGAGGCAAACGTCGGCCAGGTCGGACAATTGGGCTAGAACCTGCAGCAGTTCGAGAGCGCCACCGAGATCGTGCAAGCCGATGCGGATGAACTCTTCGGTTTTGTGACGCCGCAGGACGTTGAGTTTTTCTTCGATATCATGATGTTCGGCAATTGCGGCACACAGTTCGCCCAGCATCTCCGATTTGGGTTTTTCGATGCGGCTGAGATCGACGCGAATCAAAGTATCGATGAGCTCGGGCCGATTGAGAAAAAGGTCTGTCAGAAACTGGCTCTGCGCAAAAAGTGTGATCAACAAGCGCATAGTCTCGGGATTCTCCGCCAAGAGAGTGAGAAATCCGGTGCGACCGCCGATCCGATGGCTAAATTCGGCAAGATTTAATAGCGCGCGGTCGGGAGCGCTTGAATTGATAATCTCGCTCATCAATGCCGGCCCGAGCCGACGCATCACCTTCAAGCGTTTCGGGCTCGGCGGCTGATAGACCTCGCCATCGCGCACGGCGAGAAGATTCTCGTAGGCCTTGAGCGAATCGGCAAAGCCCGCTTTTGACAGCTCGGCTGTGACGATTTCCTTACGATCGAGATCGTTCCACACCGATCCGGCGGCCGAAGCGGCGTCCTGCGCGATCTCGTTCTGCGCGCTGTAAAACAGCCGGTCGAACATGCCCCGCACGTTTTCGGTATGGCGGCGGTAATCGCGCCAAAACTGCTCACGTTCGGAGCGCTTACCGTTGCGCCGATAGCCCAGTCGGCGCGCCAGCGCCTGCTCTTCTTCGGTTCCCTCGGGAATGGAATGCGCGTGAGCTTCTTGCACGATTTGCACTTTGTGCTCGACCTGACGTAGAAAACAATAAGCATCCGTGAGCACATCCCGTTCTTTGGTCGAAATGAAATGATGTCGGGCAAGCTCCGCAAGAGCCGGCAGGGTGCTCGGTCCTCGCAGTGCGGGCTCATAGCCGCCGTTCACCAACTGAAGGGCCTGGGTGAAAAATTCGATCTCACGAATGCCACCCAAGCCGAGCTTAACGTTGCGTTCTTTGGCCGCGCCGGTGAGCAATTCATTTTCGATGCGCGCTTTCATGTGGCGCAGCTCATCCACGGTCGTGTAGTCGAGATAGCGGCGAAAGACGAACGGTTCGAGCTCTTTGAGGAAATCCGCTCCCAACTCGCGAGCGCCGGCCACCGGCCTGGCCTTGATCATGGCGGCCCGCTCCCAGCACTGACCCCAGGATTCGTAGTAGAGCATGGCCGAGCCAATCGATTGCACCAGCGGGCCGTTGGCGCCGAGTGGGCGAAGCCTTAAGTCGATGCGAAAAACGAAGCCGTCCTCGGTAACCTGGCCCATTGCTTGAATGATCTTTTTGCCGACCTCAGCGAAAAATTCGCGCGGCGACGATTTTCCTTTGGCCCCACCGGCGCTCTCGCCTTCATCGCTCTCGTAGAGAAAAATAACGTCGATGTCGGAGCTGAAGTTGAGCTCGCGGCCGCCTAGCTTGCCCATGCCGAGAACAACGAAACGGTTGGGTTCCGTCGATCCCGGCAAATTGAGCAGGCCGTAATCTCTTTCCACCTCCGCGCGACAAAACTGGTAGGCGGCTTCCAGAGCGGCTTCCGCCAGAGTCGTCAGCTCCAGGACGCTTTCCTCCATGGTGACTTCGGCCAAAAGATCGCGTGCCCCGATCCGCAGGTATTCGCGCTGCTTGTGGCGTCGTAATGCCGCACAAAAATCCTCAAATGATCGGCATTTCTTGCTCGCCTGGACCAGCTCTTCACCGTGTTTGGCGGCCGATTTCCTTGCAACCGCGAGCTGGCGACTGAACCGCTCCGGCCAATCTTTACCCTGGCGGATGAGCACCTCGCTCAAGAAGCCGCTCGCGCCGAGCAGGCCGAAGAGAGCCGGCAAGTTCGAAGCGGGGACGGAATTAAGCGCTTTGGCGCCGGCGCTCTCGATCAAACGCTCGAGATTGGCGCGCGCGAGCGCCGGCGATGCGCTGTTCTTCAGCAACGCCCGAAACTTCGGCGTCGCAGCGAGGGCAACTTCGTTTTTCGTCGCCTTGTTCACGGATTCACAGTAGCGGCATCGAAAAAAACCTTCAAGCTACTGTTCCGTCCGAAAGAATTCAAAAACAATACTGCTTAACCTTGGCCGGCGCGACTGACTTGGATTGGAAAGGCATTAACAGCGCTGCGACCGAACACATTGAGTTGTTTTTTTGCGTGTGGTATTCGTCCCGTCGTAAGGACCTTCGGCATAATTTCCGTCTCCCACGGCGATGAAGAAATGCAAGCCGTTTCTTCCGAAACGGAAGTGAGCAGGAGAGTTTAGGTCAGTCGGCGGTCAATAATATCGCGTTGCGCTGGCCGTTTTTATGTGACCCGCTAGTGCTGCAGCGGAGGAAACCCAGATGAAGATGTCTCGGTTGCTGATTGGTCTGCTGGGTCTGTTAGTCGTAAGCGTCACCGACCTTCGAGCACAGGTCTACGGCCCCTATTACCCTCCGTACGGGGATGTTCAGTACCAGCAGTATTTGGAGTGGCAACGGTATCAAGACCACCTGCGACAAGTCGACCCGTATTATGAACTTCACGTGATGCATTACCAGCTCTATCTCCAGCGCTTTCAGCCCTCCTTGTTATACCCGCCGTGCTGCTACGCGGTCGGCATACCCAGGTGGTCGACGCCGGTGCGTCGGGTGCCGCATGGTCCAAAGAGCCGAGCACCGAAAGCGATCAGACGAAGATGAAGTGTCTAAATTCCGTGATTGCACAAAAAATTGCGGCAACTCATCTGTTTGAGAATGGTGCGCGACCGGCGCCGCCTGCGTCTCTTGTGTAGACCAGGCGTCGTGTTTGAACGGTTTGCCGAGAAAATCATACTTAAAAGCAGCAAGACTAACTGAAACAGGCTTGGCTCTGAGGAGACTGTCATGAAGATCGACGGCGCGTGTCATTGTGGGAATATCACTTATACTGCGGAAATCGATCCTGAAAACGTTGGGATCTGCCACTGTACGGATTGCCAGACGCTGTCGGGGACAGCCTTTCGTACCAGTGTTCGCGCCAACAAGGAAGCATTTCACTTAAATGGCGGACAGCCAAAAATTTATGTAAAGACCGCCGAAAGCGGTGCCAAGCGCGCTCAAGCATTCTGTCCGGAGTGCGGCACGCCGATCTATTCGGCAGCGGTGAGCGACCCGCAAGTGTTCAATATCCGTCTCGGCACGGCACGCCAGCGATCCGAGCTGAGACCAAAAGCACAAGGTTGGTGCCGAT
>JAICHC010000476.1 GCA_025922795.1 Candidatus Binatia bacterium
GAGTCATCGGCGATTCGCAGGCCGACCTATTTGCCAACTCGGCGTTGGCGCTTTTCGACGTCATGGTGGCGGACGTAGACAAACTCGAAACCAAGGAGCGAATTCCTCTCGAAGTCGAGGGGACGGATCGCGATGATTTAATGGTCAACTGGATGCGTGAGCTGCTCTACCTTTATCAAGGCAGCGGCTATCTGCTCAGGGAATTTCTGGTCCGTGAAGTGAAAGATACGCTCGTCAAAGCCGAAGTCGCGGGCGAGAAAATCGATCCTGACCGCCACGAGATTCAGCAGGAAATCGCTGCCGTGGCGTTTCACAAAAGCCGGATGGAAAAAACCGGCAATCAATGGACGGCACATTTAATTTTTGAAGTCTGATGCAAAAGCGCGTGAAGACCGCCCCGTATTGCCGTCCAACGGGGAAACTTGCCGGCGCAGGGAAACATGGTTCAACCGAGCGATAATGAATATGAAGGAACGGCACTGATCGCCGATCCCATCCATCGTTACATTC
The DNA here is from genome assembly GCA_025922795.1 of Candidatus Binatia bacterium. The sequence continues at coordinate 511 of JAICHC010000476.1, forward strand.
TGTTCACCGTACCGCAGCAGAAAGGCGAGGTTACCGAGAAAGCCTTGATCGATTCTCCATGGGTGCAGCGCCTCCGCTATATCTATCAGCTGCAAAGCGCGCGCTGGGTTTATCCCTCGGCGGAACACAGCCGTTTTCAACATTCGCTCGGCGCCATGCATCTTGCCGGCGAATTCGCCAAGCATCTTTACCCATCGCTGCGAAAAGTCCTAGGCGATGAGTGCCCGTCGGCCCCGTTTATCGAAGAATACATGCGCGTCACGGGCCTATTACACGACATCGGCCACGGACCGTTTGGCCACTTCTTTGACGATAACTTTTTGATCCATTACGATCTCACCCATGAGGATCTCGGCCAGACAATCATTCAAAAGCATCTGGGCGATATTATTCGCCAACTGCGGCGCAGCCCGAGCGGTTCCTTCGAGCCAGGCGAGGAGCTACGCCCAGAAGATGTCGCGTTTCCGATTAAGAAAAACGGCAAGGAGGATAATCTCAAGCCCAAGTGGGTACGCTTTCTACAGCCATTGACGGGCGGAATTTTCACCTTCGATAATCTTGATTACGTCTCTCGCGATTCTTATATGTGCGGCGTTCATCCGGGTCCGATCGATCGCGAGCGTTTGATTCACTATACGTTTTTTACGCCCAAAGGTTTGACTGTCCATAAAGCCGGCAATGGCGCGCTTACGACTTTTCTAAACGCGCGGCTTTATCTTTACACCAACGTCTATTATCACCGAACGACTCGCGCCATCGACTTGCATCTGCGAGAGATCTTCCCCGAAACGATGAAAGTTCTATTTCCAGGCAATCCTCTCGAGCATATGGACGACTATCTTTACTTGACCGACTGGTCCTTGCTCGAAGATGTCTCCCGCTGGCGCAGGCAGCAAGGCGCACTTGAAGTGCTCGGCAAGGAATGGGAAACGGTCCTGCGTCGCGAGGTCAAATGGAAGATGGCCTATGACCGCACGCTGTCTCTAAACGAACTTCATTATGGCATGGACCTGATCCAAGACACCGATTGGGAGAAGCGCATTCGCTCGGCGCTTCCTGTCGCGGCACGCGACATGATTTTTCGCGTCGACCTTGCGACTCAAGATCCGCGCCCGGAAAACCCTTTTGCCATGGGTAAAAAACAGATTCATATCTTCGAGCCCTCAAGTGGCGAGATCACTAAGGAAACCCTGGCCGAGCTTTTTGAATTCATTCCATCCAAAGTTGTCCAATTTCGTGTCTTCGCCCTTGACCACGACCATGATCAGTTGCTCGCCGAAGTCGCCGAAAACGCATTGAAAGGGCGGGCTCCCGCAGTCAAAACTAGTGTCTAGTCCGGCATCTTTTAAAATTCCGATCGTTGATCTGCGCGCTCAGTATGGCCAGATTCGCGACGAGGTACGCCAGGCCATCGACGAAGTGAACGAGTCGCAGCAATTTATTCTCGGCCCGGCAGTAATGAAATTCGAACAACAGATGGCAGCGTATTTGCGCTGCGACCAGGCTGTTGGCGTGGCCTCGGGCAGTGACGCGCTATTGCTGGCGATGATGGCGCTCGAGATTGGCCCCGGAGATGCGGTGATCACGACACCGTTCACCTTCTTTTCCACCGTTTCGTCGATCACGCGCTTGGGCGCAAGACCGTTATTCGTCGATATCGACGGCGACAGCTGCTTGCTCTCCGCCCCCGCGGTCGGCAGGTTTCTTGCTGAGCGAGCAAAAGCGCGCAACGGTCAAACGGTCGATGGTCGAACGGGCCTGCGGATTCGAGCAATCCTGCCGGTTCACCTATTCGGCCAGTGCTGCACAATGACCGAATTGATGAGCGTCGCGCAGCACTTCAATCTGGAGATCATCGAGGATGCGGCGCAGGCTTGCGGCGCACGAATACGGATAGATAATGAAAACCGCTTCGCCGGCACCATCGGTATACTCGGTTGTTTTTCCTTTTTTCCGAGCAAAAATCTCGGCGGTTTCGGTGATGCCGGCATGGTCACCGCCAATGACCGCGAGCTTGGCGACAGGCTGAGAATGCTGCGCATGCACGGCGAACGCAGCAGATATCACCACGAAGTTACCGGCATCAATTCGCGGCTCGATTCGGTCCAGGCGGCGGTGCTGACAGTAAAACAAAAATATTTAGAGAACTGGTGCGAGCAGAGAATTCAGCGGGCCCAAACGTACTACCAGTTATTCAGCCAAAGCGGATTGCTCGGCCGGGGGCTTCAGACTATTCCGGCACCGGTCGGCGATAAGTCGCATGTCTTCAACAACTACGTCATCGGCGCGGAGCGCCGCGACGAGCTAAAAAAATTCCTCGCAGACCAAGGGATTCAGAGCGAAATTTATTACCCGCTGCCGCTCCATCTGCAAAACTGCTTTGCCGATCTCGGTCATAACAAAGGCGACTTTCCGCAATCCGAACTTGCCGCCGGTAGGGTGTTGGCCTTGCCTCTGTATCCGGAGCTGAGTGCGGCACAGCAGGAATTAGTGGTGGAGGGGATCGAGTACTTTTACCGCGATTAATCAACTCCTTTTTTCTCCACCCACCCTGTGATAGAAGTTGCTGCACTCTGAGCATCTGCTGATGGAAGACATTATCATCAACGCCTTCGACGAGAGCATCCGGGTAAAACAAGCCTTCCTGCGAGATAATCTTGAAGACCTTAAACGGGCGATCGAAAGCATCGTGGCGGCGTTTGAAAAAGGCAACAAGTTGCTGCTTTTCGGCAATGGCGGCAGCGCCGCTGATGCGCAGCATATCGCCGCCGAATTCACCAACCGCTTTTTGATCGAGCGACCGCCGCTGCCAGCAATCGCGCTGACAACCGACAGCTCGGCCTTGACGGCAATCGCCAATGACCACGACTACGCCCAAGTATTTGCCAAGCAAGTCCAGGCACTGGGAAAACCGGGAGACGTCGCGATAGCGATTTCCACCAGTGGTAATTCGCCCAACGTGCTGCAAGCGATCGATGTTTGCAAAAGTTTAGCGATTCTAACCATCGGTTTGACCGGCGGAAGCGGCGGCAAAATGCTCGGCAAAGTAGATTACATGCTGCGCGTCGGCGAAGGCAAGAACAGCCCGCGCATCCAGGAAACGCATATCCTTGTCGGTCATGTGATGTGTGATGTCGTCGACCGAAGGCTCTTCCCCGGAAAGTAACGCTCCTGCCGCGCAGTATGTCCCACAAAAGATTCAAGCCGCTCGACTTTTCCAAAGTTCGCACCTACC
>JAICHC010000477.1 GCA_025922795.1 Candidatus Binatia bacterium
ACGCCAAGCCGGATCTTGGGACCGGGTAGATCCTGAAGGATGGCAACGGGCTTTCCAGTCTCCTCCGCGACGTCCCGGATGCGGCGTATCATCGACTGGTGTCCGCTTACCGTCCCGTGGGAGAAGTTGAGCCGAAAGACATCGGCGCCGGCATCTACCAACTTGCGAAGCATCTCGACCGATTCGGTAGCAGGACCAACGGTGCAAATGATCTTTGTGCGTCGCATGTTCGTAATCGATACTAGGTGAGCGGACAATCTGAGACAACCATGCTAACCCCGGATTGTTCACATTCATGGTGCGGACGACGGATTGGAGATCTCCGGCGCTGCTGTCTTTCGGCGCGAGCTCGCCGTGGTGTCGCTCATCACTCCTCCGGGAGTTTGGACCCAGGCGGAGGCGGGTCAGTCTTGCGACTTTTTTGATCACGCAGCCGCCCGAGGGTGCTTTCGATCAATCGGGTCAACTTATCTGCAGCACCGTCGATGGCTTGGTCCAAGGTCGCGGCCTGGTGAGTGACCGCGACGGGCTGGCGGCCTTCGAGGCGGGCCTCCATCACGCACCGCATGTTGTCATTGCCGCCCTTCTTGTCGCTGTTCTCGTCGCTCAGGTGGACCTCCACTCGCGTGATGCGATCGCTGATTCGGCTCAGGGCATTCTCCACTACGCCACTGACCTGAGCGGCCAGCGCCTCGCGACCTTCGATGTTACGGTCGGTATTGATTTGGATCTGCATGGTTTTCCTCCGTGATTGTTGTCGCTCAATATCGGTATGTTGCCGCCAGTCCCGTCTGCGTCAACATCTGATCGGCCGGAATCACCAGGACCCGGCCGCCCATCTTATCGACCAGCTCGCCCAGATCGTCGAGCAGGTCATCGATTTGCGGGTGGCTCAGGTCAGCGAGTTCGAACCGACCCGTGGCGCCGTCCAGCCGCCCGGCAATCTGGCGGTCGGCCTCGATCAGCAGTGTCGCGACCCGTCCGGCGGCGGCCGCCCGAGCAACCTGCGCCAGGTCGTCACTGCCAAGCCTATTGGACTTCGCCACCGCGAACTCGTCGGCCAGTGTAGCCAGCCGCGCTTGATACTTCGGCTCGACGACTTGCCAGGCGCGTTCCCGAAGTTCATCGATCGGCAGGGTATCGGGATTGATCGTGAGTCCCTCCGCCATCAGAAACGGGTTATGGCTGACCTGGTGGAAAAGATGATGATGCTCCGGCAGGGCCGCCAGGAGCAACGGCAGGCCTGACGGCCGGGAATAACTTTCCATTACCGCGCGGTCAACGACACGGAAGAACCGCTCTGCATCAATGTCGGTCTCGTCTTTCTTATCGCCGTGGCTGTGGTGCATGGCGTCGCTGCCCTGACCGACACCGCCGTATGAAGCGACCGTCTGGTGCGGCTCAGTCAGTTCATCGCCCAGCGCCTCCGTGATCGTCCGCGGAACTCCCGCCGCCAATTCGATTTCGTCGAGCGCGTCGCGGTTGCCTTCATAGAGGTGGATCTCATGGAGACTCAAACCCAGAATCTGGTAGCGATCAACCGATTGCAGAAAGCGCCGCAAGGGCTTGGTGTGAAAGCTGTCGGCCACAACGGCCAATTCGGCGACGGACCGCTGAAGCATGAACACTCGAAACAGGCTCGACCCGCCCAGCACGGCCAATCCATCCAGCGTATGGTTCCAGAAGGCTTCATCGTGAGCAAAGGCTTCAAACGGTTCCAGAAGGAGTCGGGTCTCGACGGCCGGATACTTCTGCCGGAGCGATATATCCAGTTCCTTCATAAGATTACGAAACCGGATCGGATCCTGCTGGTTTTCGGGATGCCGCCGGTGAGTCGGCTGATATAGCGAGAGACACGGCGGCTGGTGAACCGATGTCAACTCGGCCAGTGATTCGATGGTGAGCAAAGTTCTCTTCTGTCTCATTTGCTAGCTCCTGTTTCGTGAGTTAGTTAATCACGTCAAAAATCAATAATCGCTTAGGAAAAACGGCTTAACAAGGTACCTTAGGGTTTGGGCTGCGCCTCGTCCCCCTACCACGTTGACGCCTTTGTGATTCGCAAGGAAACCACCGTGAACGACTCGGCAAACGACCTGCCGTGGGCGACCTGATTCGACCTCGAGCTCCACTGTGCCGAGGGCAAGTACCCTAGCTTAGTTAGGTGAGCGATCGATCTGGGGCAAGCATGGCTACCGCTGGATATCTCTTTCCCAGGAGGAGTCGTCGATTTCCATCAGAAGGAATCTCTGGTCTTACAGCCTGCCGGGTTCGCCCGGCGGAATAGTGTGTCAAAGAGGTGAAATAGGTCGCGATATTGTTCCTCGTAGCGTAGTTTTCATCGCGAAGGTGGGGGCCTTTCCCGCAATCTATTCTCCAGCTCCTCTATCTTTTTTGTCTGAGTTGAAACCCCCGATCTTCTTTTTAGTATGGCAGGAATCGAGATCAAGAAACTGACTAGAACTCCCAACGCAAAAGTTAATAACAGCACCAAAGCCAACGAGCCTTCAAATTCCCAGCCAAAAAAAGCTACACTGACAGGGATAGGATTTTGCAGCGCAAAGATGACCGTTAAAATGGCTAAACCTAGGGCGACAATCAGGAATAGCTGCATTGTAAGATCCTCCTTCCGACGGCCTTCTTCCATCTTGTCCAATTCTTTTGACCGGGGCAATAGCTCCAAGAACCTCATTCATGATGGTCTCAGGAAAACTTCTCGTGTCCAAAAATCACCAGATTTCCGACGTTCATCCCTTCGTCACTGGTCTGCGAGGCCATGCGTGTAAAGTTACGTGTCTTGAGGCAATTGTTACTCGTCTTAATTTTTCTCCTATTTGACGTCTGCCGCACTGGAGATAAGGCTCGTATCGGACCATTTTGAAGAGTCTGGTCGCGCGGCGCCAGTGTATGCGCGCGACTCCCCTTTATTAAATCGCGTCCGTCAATGTTGAAGCGTGCTTAACCCTATTGTTGCCACGACCGTCAGCCCAGCGCTCCACAAAACGATTCCCAGCATCGTCCACAGCAGGAGGCGGGCAGTCGGCGCGCCCAGGATGATCCCCATCGCCGTGCCCAGTGGCGCGCCGATGAAGAGGGGCGCGGCCAGCCCGAGCCCTGGCGCCCTGTATTTTAGCCAGATGCGGTACAAGAGGCCGCGATGACGGGTGGCGGCCTTCGCGAGCGGCGTCGGTGGATGGTTTCGTATGCGATCACCGACAGCCGACACCGCCAGCGTACCAAGCGCAGCTCCGATGGCAGCGGCAACGCATGCAGCCCAGGGATCGAGCCCCAGAGCGAGGCCGATGGGGATTGCGCCCCACAGGGTTACCGCTCCCAGTCCCAGTACTGCCAGTAGACGTAGATCGGTCTCCAAATCGAAATGTCTTCCTTGTCCGTCTTATGCCAGGCAGCTGCTCAGTTACTCATGACTTGACCGCGATCCGAACATTACGGGTTCAAAGGAATCAACCTCACAAGCGTGCCGAACCTTCCGCAATGATGGTCTCCTCGGTCGTCGATGGTTTGGAGCCGGGTCGATGTCTTGCAAAAACGGGCCGACCCGTTTGTAAGCCGTAGCGCTCCGGGGAAAGCCGAGCGTAAGCCGGCGAGTCCCAGGCGACGTTTTCAGGCACGTCGATATCGAACAAGTAGACCGGCACCGTGAAACCCTCGGAAGCTTTGACTTCGTGTTGCCAGGCGCGGAAGTAAACCGTGCGGCCCTCTTACCGTCATGCTGCGCGTGTGGGC
>JAICHC010000478.1 GCA_025922795.1 Candidatus Binatia bacterium
GCATCGGGGGAGGGGCTTCGAAGGTAAAATAGCCAATATCGATACGGCTTCCGTCGGGGTCCGGCGGAGACGAAGGATTGCCGCCGTCGATCGCCGGCGAACCGCTGCGCAACCGGTAATCGCGGTCGGTGGCGCTTACGAAGAGCGGGTCAGCAACCAGGTTGTTCGTCCCTGCCCAGGCTTCGCCGAGGATACAGTAGCCGATGGTAAAATTCGTTATCCCGAAATCCGATTGGATCGGATCGCCTGTCCAAAGAATCGAATTAGTGATGCGAAAATCTATATTCGGCCCGCGGGCGTTATCTTTCCAATTGGCCCAGACATTAGTGAGATTATCTGTCAGGGTACTGTTGTCGATTGTCACCAGTGTAGAGGGACCGCTATTCCATTTGGCGGCGATTCCCACTGTGCAATCCACAATCAGGCATCGGCGAACGCGCGTGGCGCCATTGAAGACACTAATGCCCTTGGCATCTTCCACCCGGCTAGCCCAATCGCGAATGATGCAATTCTCGACATCAACTGTGGACCCGAGCGTGTCGATGCCGTCATCTTCTCCGATGCCCACGACAGAACCAAGCAACCGAGCTGGTTGACCTGCGCTCTGAGTATGTATATAGATGCCGTCAGCGTCATCAGGTCCGTACATCTCGAGGATATAGCCGTTTGTGAAGACAATTGCCGTGCTGGCAATTTCCGGCCCCATGCGCGCCCGCGCCAGCACGCAATCGTTGAAGACAAGATCCGATCCGCTGGCCTGCATGGTCTTACCAGGTGTGCCTGATGCCCGCTCGGCATGGTCGGAAATCGTGCAACTTTCGAAAACGATACGGGAGTTAGTCGGCCGAATGGCAGGCGCCTGACCTGTATGGCCTTCGCCCTGAGCACGACCGGCGCGAGTGATCGCAGTGTAACGATACAACGAAGGCTGCGCACTAGTATGACGAATCTGTCCCCAACGCTGTCCGCCATTGGCGCACGTGATGGTGACGGGATGTTCTGCAGTTCCCAACGATTGAATGGACCCGTTAACTAACAAATCCGGGGCCGTCGTTCCGCTCGAGACACCGTTGATGAGCACCAGTGTGTTGGATTGTATCGTCAATGTATGTCCGCTGGGAATAGTCACATCGTTCGTCACGTTGACTACGCCGCTCCAGGTAGTAGCGGTGCCGGTCAGCGTACCTCCCACGCGAGTCAATGCTTCGGCAGACAAGTCACGGATCAGAATATTCGTCTGAACTGTCCCAACACTGACCTGCAGGTCAAAATCTCCGCTCCCGCTGACCGCTACCAGCCTGGTACCGAGGCCGTTGGCAAGAGTAATACGGTTTGTCGACAGCGTGACGCCGGATACTGTTTCGCTGAGGACCGCATCCGCGTTCCATACCTCCCGATCACGTTCGCCATTCGCCTTTCGCAGTTCCACGCGCACAAGCACCGGGACCTGCGGCAAATAGCCTGAATGAACGATGACCTTGAGGTGATGCTGAGCGCCAGGCGTGGCCGCATAGGCGCGGTCGGCCAATCCAATGACGCTCCAGGCTGCCAAAAAACAGCAGCTCGTGGATAAAATCCATCTGCGCGCAAGGGTTTGGACGTCCATCCGGATATTGTGACACAATCGTAACTAAAAACAACGAGCAATTGGGCAAGTCACAGGGAAGCTAGGGTCAAACACTAAATTTACTGTGTCAGCACAGTCGCCGGGTCTTGCCACATCAATACAATAGCGCGATCCAAAAACCCGTTGTGCTCCTGGTTCAGGCGGTTGGCTAGCGCTTCGGCTTCCTCTTTTGAGAAGCGATGCGCTCTCAGGACAAAACGAAACTCGCGTATGCGAAATCACCACCCCGGCATGGGGTTTTTCGCTGAGAGCACGAATGTCGAAATCCCAATGTCAAAGCTCAAAACGCATGCCGAGCTTCGCGTTAGAGTCTAATGATCCGACGGAGCATAGTTTCAGAAGCACCGGCAATTGCTGAACTGCCTCACATTCGATACGATCGAGGGATGAAAGCTCCTTTATCCGTTATCGCAGCAATCATCGGCGGCGCGCTCGTGGCTAACGCTGCGGAAAAAGCCGTCGGGACTGGACCCAGCTTCAAAGGGCCGCTCGGGCTGCAGATGTATAGTTTGCGCTTCTATTCGGCGACCAATGCTCTCGCGAAGATCGACAAGGCGCGTGAACTCGGCTTTCGCGCGATCGAGGGCGGGGCCCCGCGAGGTATGCCTACTCCGGAGTTCCTCAAAGTGCTGGAGCAACGTGGGATGAAGCTTGTGAGCACCGGCAGCGACTATGCGCGCTTGAAGAACGATCCGGATTCGGTCGTCGCTCAGGCCAAGGCTCTGGGCGCAAAATACGTTATGTGCGCATGGATTCCACACGAGAAAGGCAAGTTCTCTGAAAAGAATGCGCGCGAAGCCGCTCAGGTGTTCAATGCCGCCGGCGAAAAATTCAGGAACGCGGGAATCACATTTACGTATCACTGCCATGGGTATGAATTTCAACCTCACGGCGATGGCACGTTGTTTGATCTGATCGTCCAGGAAACGAAGCCGGACTTTGTTTCATTCGAAATCGACGTCTTCTGGGCAGCGCAAGGCGGAGCCGATCCTGCGAAGTTAATCGAAAAGCACGGTTCGCGATTCAAATTGATGCATGTGAAGGATCTCAGGAAAGGCGCCGCCATTAACTCCACGGGCGCCGCTCCGGACGAGGACAGTGTAGCCGTGGGTGAAGGGCAGATTGATTGGCCAGCGGTGTTGAAGGCCGCCCAGGCAGCCGGCGTTGAATATTACTTCATTGAGGACGAAGCAAAAAACGCGCTTGAGCAGATTCCCCAATCGCTGCGCTATCTCGAATCGTTAAAATTCTGAGCAAAATGTCCGGCGTGATGCGCCTTCGCTTATTTGTATGTCTTCTGCTCCTGGGCGCTTGTGCTCGTGAGCTCAAGAGCGCTCAAAAAGCTTCTGATTTCCTGAATCGGCCGCCGGAATGGTATCGCTCCGAGGAAGCGGTCGGAATCGCGCGAAACATTTTGACGTTCCAGACGGATCGCGGGGATTTCCCCAAAAACACGGATACTGTCTCCGCGCCATTCACCGGCGACCGCGCCGCATTGAAGGGAATGTTCGATAATGGCGCGACGACTCCTGAATTGAGGTTACTCGCCAAAGTTTTCCATGCCACGCGTGATTCGAAGTTCGAAGCGGCTTTTCTGAAGGGGTTCGATCATATCTTGAAGGCTCAGTATCCGAACGGTGGGTGGCCGCAGGCTTCGCCGCCCGGGAAAGGTTACAATCGGCATATCACGTTTAATGACGGGACGATGGTGCATCTCATGAATTTTGTCCGAGATGTGTCGAGCAAGGACGAGTTTAGTTTCGTCGGACCCGAGCGGCGGAAGGCGGCCGCCGTTGCGTTTGAGCGGGGAGTGGAGTGCATTTTGAAGTGCCAGGTCAGAATCGACGGCCAGCTGACTGCGTGGTGCGCGCAGCATGATGAGGTCGATTTTTCGCCGCGACCCGCTCGCTCCTACGAACTCGCTTCGTTGAGCGGTGCTGAATCGGCTGGAATCGTCCGGTTGCTCATGAGCATCGACAAGCCGTCGGCACCAGGTGGCATCCTCACTTCAACCTTGAGCGGATCGAGCATCGCGTTCTGCGCCACGGGTGGCTTGCCAAACGCCGGCGCCACCGCAAATCGCACCTGAAAAGCGGGAACCACAAGCGTGCCGGCC
>JAICHC010000479.1 GCA_025922795.1 Candidatus Binatia bacterium
GCCCGGTAGGCGCGCAACCAGGTCTCCTGAAACAAGTCCGAGGCATCCTCGCGATCCCCGGACACACTCAGCAGATAGCGCATAATCTCCCGTTCGTGGCGCTGCATGATCTGTTCGAATGGAAGCGGTAGCTGTAGCCTCTTGCGCGTCATACTGTTAAAACCCCGCATCCGAGCGGATGTGAAAAGTCTCCAACCATTTTAAAGAACTTGTTTGTCCGCTTTCCTAGACAGTAGCGCACCGGTGCATTTGCTAAAACATACTTCCGCTTGATTAGACCAGAACGGCGCCGTGCTGTTGCGTATCTGGGACATACTGGCAACCAAGCAGCGCAATTTTCATCACTCGTTCGGCCCACAAGCAAGGAATATTTATTGCTTGTTGTCAGAAGATCCAAAAGCCCACGGCACGGGGTTCGTGCCGTGGGCTCGAGCGTTCCAACTAAGTATCGGAGGTACCATGCCGGGAAACATCGCCATCGAGATCATCAAAAAGCAAGACTGGTTGGAACCCATCGCTGGCCGCTTGCAACCGTCGGTTGCTACAACTCTCGAACCAGGTGGCGCCATCGGGCCGAAGGCCGCCAAGATACTCCATGGAACCTGGTTGGGACATCCGTTACATGCGGTGCTCACGGATGTGCCGATCGGCTCCTGGACTGCGGGCGCCGTTCTAGATCTGCTTGAAGAGACCACCGGACGGCGATCCATAGGTCGAGGAGCGGACACGGCGATTACAGTGGGTGTGGTCGGCGCGGCCGCGGCGGCCGTTACCGGTTTGGCCGATTGGTCGAAGATCGGCGGCGGTCAACCGCGCCGGATCGGTCTTGTTCACGGATTGCTTAACTCGGCGGCTGTGGCGTGCTACGTCACTTCACTTTGCTTCCGGCGCAATCATTCGCGTCGGACCGGACGGCAATTGGCTTTGCTCGGGTACATTATTTCGAGCGTCTCGGCCTATCTCGGTGGACACTTGGTGTACAACGAAAAACTCGGTGTCGATCATTCAGCGGACTTTTCAGCGCCGAAGGATTTTGTCCCGGTCTTGGCGGAAGCCGAATTGCCGGAACAACAACTGCGCCGCGTCGAGGCCGATGGAATGCCGGTTCTGCTCGTGCGTAGAGACCGTCACATTTACGCGATCGCGGACACCTGCGCGCATCTGGGCGGGCCGCTTTCAGAGGGAAAGCTGGAGAACGATGCGGTGAGATGCCCCTGGCATGGGTCGTGTTTTTCGCTGGCCAATGGGCAGGTGTTACAGGGGCCGTCGGTGCACGCTCAACCGGTATTGGACGTTCGCGTACGCGACGGCCAGATCGAGTTGCGCCGATCGGGTCACTAGCGCTGTGACGTGCGCACATGAAAGACGCCGGTGGCGAAACCCACCCAAGTCATTCACGAGCAAAACAAACGACGAGGTGTGCCGGTCGAAATCCACCAGCCTCGTCGATTGCTTGCCTGAGCACGGAGGCTTCTCCAGTCTGAGGCCGGCCCGTTTTGTAAGATCGTTAAAGTTTGCCGTTCGTTTTGAAGTTTTCGATGCGGCTTCTGATCACCTCGCTCAAATCCTGCGTCGGCAACTCATCGCCCACCGCCAACGGCTGCTCGCCGAGTTGGGACAGCTGGCTGTTGATCATGCGCAGCGTTGAGCGCAAGCGCCTGTACTCTTCTAAAGACCTGCCGCAATCCAGTAACCTATGATCGATCTCTTCGATACATTGGCTGATCCTGCGAGCCTCGCCCTCCTGAAGAGCGCGGACAAGATGCTCGAACGGCTGTTCCGATTTCTTGAATTCATCGGCCATCTCAATTTCTCCTTCTGTTTGTATTGTCGGTCCGAATTCGTTCCGGCAGCGCAGGCTTGCATTCAGCTTAGGAGAATTTCGGCCGCGCATCCTCCTGGAACCCGTCGTCAAGAGAGGGGAATGAGCAGCTTCTGCCCGACATAGATATAATCGGGATTTTTCATCGTCGGCTTGTTCGCTTCGTAGATCTTGTTCCACCTAAACTGATCTCCATAGTACCTAAGCGCGATGTGACTCAAGGTATCGCCGGCCGCCACGGTGTATTCGCGCGCCGCATCTAAAGGGGCATGTGTGACCACCGGTTTGCTGGTCCCGACGACCGGACTGGTCCGAGCGATCGGACGGGCAGCCACCTGCTTATTCTTATGGGGACTGGCCGGTGCTGCACTGGAAGGTTTCTCTTGAGCGGTCGCGGCGACTTGCGTGGTTTTGTAGAGCCGGTCAATAAACCCGGTGCGATCCAGCTCTTGGACGAAGCTCAGGTCGACAAAATCTTCCGGGGGCGGCGCCGAGCTCTTCGGATTCTTCGCAGCGAGCTCCCGGAGCATGATTTCGATTCCACGCAAGGTCGGGTACGGCTTCTCGGCAGTCAGTTTGAGCCCGACATCATCGTAAACTTCACTCAGGACCTCGGTATCATCGGTCTTCAGATACTTTGCAAGAATGGCGAAGGACTCGGCACGATGGGTCTTGTAATAATGAATACCCTCGACATAGGCTTTCATCGCGTTACGAACCAAGTCAGGGCGCGACTTGATCAACGCCTGAGTCGTAGCCAAACCGGTGTGCTGATACTCCAAGCCAAGCATTTGGAGATCGGCCATCAGCGGAAAACCCATGGCTTTGGCTTTGAGTGTAAACGGCGCGGACAGCATCGCCCCCTGAATCCGCCCGGTTTCGAGAGCTGCAACGATCGCCGGCATGTTGCCGGCCTGCAGAATCGAAACGTCCTTCTCTGGCGCAAGACCGTAGCGCTCGAGCGCGTAGCGCAAGGCGAAGTCTGTGGACGAGCCGAAGCGCGTGACCGCCACGGTTTTTCCTTTCAGCTGGTCGGGTTGCTTGATGGTTTTGTCGACAAAAAATTTAAACGTCAGGGTATTGATCACGCCGCCGATCATCACAACGTCCGACCCGCTCAGGCGACTTTGAATCACGGCTGCTCCCGCCATCTGGGCGAAGGCGACGTCTCTGGAGACCAGGCTTTGCACGGTTGTGCTGCCACTCGCGATAAAAACGAGCTGCACATCGAGCCCGTATTTGCGGAAAAACCCGCGCTCCTGGGTGATCCATAGCGGCGCCATGTTGCCGGACATCGAGCTGTAAGCGATCGTGATTTTCTCGAGTGGGCGCTCCGCCGCGTACTCCGCCGGACGAGCCCCTCCCGGCCAGAAAACAATCAGGTTGAAAACCAGCATGACGAACCAGCGGCGCCACTGCTCGCATCGGTTAGGCATAGTCTTCCTCCTTGAGAATCTCTCGACTCACGCTACTTCGCGGCCTAAACGCAACATGGCCGCTCTGAGGCTCGAACGCATACGCTCCAACGAGCGGGCGAGGTCGCCGATCTCGTCGCGCGAGCTCACGCACTCTCCGCCGACCGAGGTTTCAAGGTCGCCCATGGTGACTTTGTCGGCGATCTCTCTTAGCCCGACGATCGGTCGAACGATCCAGTGAGCCAACAAAAACGACAGGAGCGCTCCGGCCAGAGGAATGACCGCAATGATCCCGATAATCGGCAGGAGCGCCCGTCGGATCTCGCTTTGCACGGCATCCGCCCAAAACCCGACGCGGACTCTGCCCAACTGTCCTTCGAGAACCGGCACGGCCGTCTCGTACACTGTTCGGTCCGAGAGCGACAATTCTCGTCTCTGAATTTGGCGCTTTGCGTCGCCGGAAAGTTCTTGGCGAAATCCTTGAGGCAAACTTCCCAGTGTA
>JAICHC010000480.1 GCA_025922795.1 Candidatus Binatia bacterium
CACCCGCTCACCCTTATCGATACTCCGGGTTACGCGGCGTTTCTTGCGGATTCGATCAACTCTATGCGCGCCTTCGGCGGCGCGGTGTTCGTGCTCAACCCATCGGTCGGGCTGCGCGTGGAGGCCGAGCGCTTATGGGCGCTCGCCAACGACAACAAGATAAGCCGGTTGTTGTTTGTCAATAAGATGGACCATGAGCAGGCCGACGTTGAGGATCGTATCGTGCCCATGCTCGAGACTCTGGAAGCGAAACCGGTTTATCTCCAGCTCCCGATCGGCGTTGAAGCGGGATTCCAAGGCGTCGTCGATTTGCTCGCGATGAAAGCTTACGTCTATGAAAGCGAGTCTGGCAAATTTGCCGAGGCGGCCATTCCGGACGATTTGCAGGCGCGCGCCGAGGAGATGCGCCAGAAGCTCGTGGAGGACATTTCCGAAACCGACGATGAGCTTCTGGAAAAGTTTCTCGACGGCAAGGAACTCTCGACCGATGAGATTAAAAAAGCGCTGCGCAATGGAATACGGGAGAGAAAGATCTTCCCGATTCTTTATGGCTCATCGACTCGCCAGATCGGTGTCGCTCAACTGCTTGACGCGATCATCGACTATTTGCCGTCGCCGCTGGAGGAAGGCGAAATCGAGGGCAAGCACCCGTCTAACGGCGACGCCGCCAGGCGCAAGCAGGATCCCAGCGCGCCTTTCTCCGCGTATGTCTTCAAGACCATCAGCGATCCGTTCGCCGGTAAGCTCTCGGTCATGCGCGTGATCTCGGGCAAGATCACGTCCGATATGACATGCCTCGACGTCAACAAGCAGTCGAAAGAAAAAATCGGCCACATGTTCCGCCTGGAAGGAAAGAAGCAGGAAGGGGTCAAAGAAGCCGTCGCCGGCGAAATCGTCGCGGCGGCAAAATTGAAAGAGGTCACGTCTGGCGATACTTTGTGCGATGAAAAGGCACCGATCCGATTCGAGGGGCCGGCGCATTTCTCGCCGGTCATCTCCTTTGCTCTCGAACCGAAGAGCAAAGCCGATGAAGAGAAAGTGCCTCAGGGCCTGCATCGCATGATGGAGGAAGATCCGACCATCGCGCTGCACCGCGATGAGGAGACGCGCGATTTTATTCTTTCCGGCATGGGCCAGCAGCATATCGAAATCGTCGTCGAGAAATTGCGCCGGAGATACAGCGCCGAAGTGGTGTTGAAAGCGCCCAAGGTGCCTTACAAGGAGACGATCCGCGCCAGCGCCAGCGCCCAGGGCAAGCTCAAAAAACAGTCGGGCGGGCGCGGCCAGTACGGCGATACCTGGCTCAAGGTCGAACCGCTGCCGCATGGCGCCGGTTTTGAATTCGTCGATCAGATCGTCGGCGGCGCCGTGCCGCGCAATTATATTCCGGCGGTGGAAAAAGGCGTAAGAGAAGCGCTGGGCAACGGCTATCTCGCGGGTTATCCGATGGTCGACGTGCGCGTGACTTTATACGACGGTTCATACCACGACGTCGATTCCTCGGATATGGCGTTTAAGATTGCCGCGTCGTTGGGTTTCAAAAACGCCGTCGAGAAGGCTAAACCCGTGCTGCTCGAGCCGATCATGAACATGGAAGTTGCCGTGCCCGACGAATGCATGGGCGATGTCATCGGCGACTTGAACAGCCGGCGCGGCAAGGTCCTAGGCATGGATACCAAAGGTCACACACAAGTTATCAAATCGAGGGTACCGATGTCGGAAGTTTTGAAGTACGCGCCCGACCTGCGCTCCCTGACCAGCGGGCGGGGCGAGTTTCATATGGAATTCTCGCATTACGAGGAAATGCCGGCGCATCTCGCCGAGAAGGTCGTCAAGGAAGCCAAAGCGAGAAAGGCGGCGGAACAGGAAGGCGAGCATAAAGCCTGACTAGGTAAGCAACCATGGAAAAATCCTTCGACCAACTCAATGCCTCCCTGCTTTATTGCAACAAGTGCGGCCGGGCGATGCCGGTTCGGGAGCGCTTGCTGCTCGTGCTGCCGGACGGCGAGCTTTACGATTACACTTGTCAGGGCTGCAATAATTCGGTCGGGTCCAAGACCGAGAAGGCGGGCATCGATCCTTTGGCGCGCGGCGGGCGAGCTAGATCTGGAGGATTTTAATCATGGCGGTGATCGATTCAGATGCGCATGTTTTAGAGACGAACCGCACCTGGGATTATATGCTGGAGTCGGAGCGCGACATGCGGCCGCGCATCGTGCCCACGCCGAACGATGCGGCTTCCGGCGGAGAGTCGTGGCTAGTGGATGGCACTCATATCGGCAAGGCGCGCAATGTCGGTCATGACACTTCCCGCGAAGCGCGCGAAATGGAAAACATCCAGGCGCGTCTGGCGCACATGGACGAGCTCGACGTCGACGTGCAGGTGCTTTATCCAACCATCTTTCTCCGGCCGTTTACGCGCCGCCCGGAGGTCGAGCTGGCGGTGACGCGAAGTTACAATCGTTGGCTCATCGATATTTGGAAGGTGGCGCCCGAACGCTTGCGGTGGGTGGCGGTCTTACCGCTTTTGTCGATGGAAAAGGCGATCGAAGAGGCGCGCTACGCGAAAGAGCACGGCGCCTGCGGCATCTTCATGCGCGGCCTTGAGGGTGATAAGCGGATCAGCGATTCTTATTTTTTTCCCATCTACGAGGAGGCCGGCCGGCTCGATTTGCCGGTCTGCGTTCATTCCGCGACCGGCAGCTTCGCGGTCCATGATTACTTTCTCGACGAATGCGGCTTTAACAAATTCAAGCTTGCCGTGGTCGGGTCTTTTCACTCCCTGATCTTTAACGATGTCCCGCAAAGATTTCCCAAGACCAGATGGTCGTTCATCGAAGTCAGCTCCCAGTGGGTCCCCTATGCGATTCATGACTTTGCCCGGCGGCGGGAGCGCGGCGGCAACAAGGTCGACAAGACCGAGGTGCTGCGAAAAAACCAGATCTGGGTGACCTGCCAGACCGATGATGACTTGCCTTACGTGCTCAGGTACTCCGGCGACGACAGGCTGATCATCGGCACGGATTACGGGCACAACGACACGTCGTCCGAAATTCTTGCCCTGCGCAAGCTTAGAGAAGACGGCGCGGTGCCGCCCAAGGTCGTCAACAAGATCCTCGACGACAACGCCAGGGCGCTTTACGGACTGTAAACATTTCCGGGATTCAGCGACACGGAACTGACACGATGATCATCGACTTCCAAGCGCACGTTTTTCCCGAAGCTTACATCGCCGAAATGAAGCGGCTCGACGGCGCGGTCGTGCTCGAAGAACCCGACCCGCACAGCGGCATGAGGTATTTCTACGACAAGCAGCTCAAGTGCCGCATCAACACCGCAACGTTTCAGGGCCAAGATATCGAAAAGCGCCTGGGACACATGGATCAGTTGGGCATCGATATTCACATCCTGACGATTCCCGCGCCGGGCGCCGACCGTTTCGAAGCCGACGGCGCGGTCAAAATCGCGCGCGTTGCCAACGACGCGGTCGCGGCGATTGCGCGCGAACACCCCAAGCGCTTCGTCGGGTTTTTTACGCTGCCGACGAGCGACATCAAAGCGTCGCTCGACGAGCTCGAGCGCTCGGTGAATGAGCTCGGCCTCCGCGGCTTCGGCTGCTTCGCCAATCTCAACGGGCAGCCGCTGGACCGTGAAGAGCTTTTTCCCATTTACGAACGGTTGGCGCAGTACCGGTTGCCGGTTTACATCCATCCGACCGCGCCGCTAGCGACGGAGGCC
>JAICHC010000481.1 GCA_025922795.1 Candidatus Binatia bacterium
AAACAGCGGATGACCTTAAGCGCAAGCTCGACAACGCGTCGCTTCATCCCGCTCGAACAAGTGGCTTAAGCCCTCAGTGTGGTTTTTCATCGAACATCGTCGGCAACCTGATCACCGAGGATGACCAGTGGCGCAAGCTTGAACTCATTCAAAAAGTAGCTGCTGAGGTTTGGCCGGTTTAGCGCCCGATACTCCCGCCGTGCCCGATCACCCGAGCGTTTGTCATTTCGTGGCAGCGAGAAACTTCTTTTGACCTTCTCGTCAACCCGACCTCCTGGTCACGATTAGATGGGGTTCATTTAGAATCCGCCACAGTTGCAAGCTCCGGAAATATTCGCTCGCGGAGTCTTCCTGAGTCTCGCGAAGAAATCGGAAGAACAATCGGGCCGATTTCATCTCGACCCTCTGATACCGATACTCACGTTAAGCTCGTGAGAGACTTGACCCAACCCAACACACCCAACACGACCCCAAATTGACACCGGGGCACCCGCTTTGTTATGCGAGAGCAGAGCCATCACTCTCAGGAGGCCAAAATGAAAAACAGCTTCAAGGCAATGGACTCCGACATGCACGTGATGGAGCCCTGCGATCTGTGGCAGAAGTACATTGATAAGAAATTTCTTGATCGCGCGCCCGTCGGCCTCAATCGCCATAAGCGTGATCTCGGCGTCCAAGTCGACGGCAAGATCCTGCCGCGCCCAACGCCGAAACCCAATCCTGCGCTAGGGCCGATTCGAGAGCGCATCTTGAACGACCGATACTCCGAAGAAGAAGCGCGCCAGTTCGACAACGTCGCGCAGCTCCGCGCCATGGACAAAGAAGGTCTCGACGTGGCGGTCCTCTACCCGAGCCGCGGCCTGTTCGTGCTTGCCGTCGACGGGCTCGATCCGGAACTCGCCGCAGCCATCGCCAAAGCTTACAACGATTGGCTGTTCGATTTCTGCAAAGTCGCACCGGAGCGCATGTACGGCGCCGGTATCGTCGCGCCGCACGATGTTTCTTCGGCGGTCGAAGAGACCCGGCGCGTCGTCAAGGAGCTGGGCTTTCGCAGCGTGCTCCTGCGGCCAAACCACGTCAATGGGCGCATGTGGAGCGACCCCTATTACAATCCCTTGTGGCAAGAATGTCAGAAATTGGGTATTCCCGTCGGTTTTCACGAAGCCGGCCGCGTTTACCTGCCGCAGCCCGCGCTATCCGAGTTCATTCCAAGCTTTACCATGTTCAACACGCTCTCCTTTCCCCTGGCGAACATGTTTGCCTGCGCAGACCTGATCTATGGCGGCGTAATGGAGCGCTTTCCAAAACTGAAAATGGCGTTCCTGGAAGGCAATTGCGCCTGGCTCCCCTGGCTCCTCTGGCGCATGGGCGAATACGCTGAGCTCACCGGTGCTGCCGAGCACCCCGAAATGAAGCTCGAGCCGCTCGAATATTTTCAGCGCCAGTGCTGGGGCGCAGTAGAATGCGACGAAACGGTCGCCCGCAACCTTCCCGACTTCGGCCTCGAAGACAACATTGTGTTCTCCACCGATTACCCTCACCTGGACGTCAAATATCCGCACGCGGTGGAGGCTTTTTTAAAACTGCCGTTCAGCGACCAGACCAAGCGAAAATATCTTTGGGACAACTGCGCGCGGCTCTACGGGTTTGGTTACTGAATCGAGTCGGGGCCGCATTCGGCCGGTGCGCAAGCGACCCAGGCTCGGGGCGTGCCGCACCGAGAATATTGATGATCAAGCAACCCTGGAAGACACTGCTCCTTTCGGCGACCTTGCTCGCCGCACTCGGCGGATTTGGCTACTGGTGGTGGATCACCTCCGGCTACGTGACCACCGACGACGCGAGGATCAAAGCCGACATCGTCGCGATCAGCGCCGAGTTGACCGCGCGGATCGATTCTCTGACGAAAACCGAAGGCGATCAGGTCACTCGCGACGAGATATTGGCGACCCTCGATCGTCGTGAGTTGGAAATTCAAGTTCAACAAGCGGAAGCCGATTTGGATCGCCTAACCAGCAAAGCCAAACAAGAAGCCATGGGCATCGAACTGCATCTCGCCAGACAGAAGGAAGAAGTAGCCAAGGCCGAAGCCGCGTTGCGCGCCTCGCGCTACAATTATGACGACGCCTTGGCCCATGCCGTTCAGGCAAAAGACGATTGGCATAGAAATCACAAGCTCTTCGAAAAACAACTCGTACCCGCACAGGAACTCGACCGCGCCAAGACCATGCTGCGACAATCCGAGGCGCAGATGTCCGCCATGCTGGAGAAGATCAAGGAGGGAGAGTCGCTGCTCGACCTGGCACGGATCAAAGCCGGCGAGATCGAGGTCAAGCAGGCGGAGCTGCAAGCGCGCAAAGCCGAAATGCGGCGCGCCGTCGCGGTGCTCGCCGATTTGCGCCGCAAGCTGCAACTGACGGTCATTCGCAGCCCGGTCACCGGCATCGTGGTCAAGAAAAGTGCCAACCGCGGCGAAGTGACTCAAGTCGGCCAGCCGATTTACATGATAGTCGACTCCAGCCGCTTTTGGGTGGAGGCCAACGTCGAAGAAACGGAAATTCGCTTCGTTCAACCGGGTCGCTCGGTCATCATTCAAGTCGATTCCTATCCCGATCGGGAATTCACCGGCGAGGTCACGGAAGTCGGCGGCGCAACGGTCTCCGAGTTTTCGTTGTTTAATCCGCAGAAGCTCACCGGCCAGTTCATCAAATCGACCCAGCGCCTGCCGGTCAAAATCTCGGTCGTCAACAGCGACGGCCTGCTGAAAGTCGGCATGCTCGCGGTCGTGCGGATCAAAAGAAGCTCGGATTAAACGGCACGCTCATGGAAATTGCCGCAACGGCTTCGCAAAGCTCCGATGGATTACGCAAGTGGTGGATCGCGATCACCTTGTTCCTTGGCACCTTGTCGATCGGCCTCAGCGTGACCGCCGTCAACGTCGCCATTCCGACGATCATGTCCTCGCTCGGTGCCTCCCTCAACCGCATTCAGTGGGTTCTGACCGGCTTCATGATTACCCGCACGGTCTTGATTCCGTCCGTCGGCTGGCTCGGCGATCGGATGGGCGATCGCAATCTATTTATCGCCAGTACGACCATCTTCACCGCTGGATCGCTGCTCTGCTCTTTTTCCTGGAACGCGGAGTCGTTGATCTTCTTTCGAATTATTCAGGCGGTGGGCGCCGGCCCGCTGCTCGGCATTTCGATGGCGATTATGTTCGAAGCATTCCCGCGTCACGAGCGCGGTCTCGCCATGGGGCTATTTATGACCGGCTGGTCGCTCGGTCCGTTCTTTGGTCCTTTATTAGGCGGCTATCTCACCGAGCATGTGCACTGGCGCGCGATTTTTTACATCAATCTGCCGACCGGCGTGCTAAGCATCATCAGCGGTTATTATCTTCTGCCGCGCATGCCGGCCAAATCGGCCACGGCGCCGCTCGACTTGCTCGGTCTCGTCACCATGACCGTTGCCACGGTGACGTTGCTGCTCGCGCTTAACTTGGGGCACGAGGAAGGTTGGGGCAGCCGGTTGATCGTTTGCTTGTTCGCCGCATCGATCGTGTTTTTCGCTCTCTTCGTCGCCGTCGAGCTGAAATCGGACCATCCGTTTCTGGAGCTGCGCTATTTTCGAGATGTTAATTTCAGCTTGTCGAACTTCTTGATCTTCTTTCGTGTCTTCGGATTTCGCGGCGCCAGCTATTTGCTCACGATTTTTCTGCAACGGGGCCTCAAC
>JAICHC010000482.1 GCA_025922795.1 Candidatus Binatia bacterium
ACAAACGGAAGTGGCGTTGAGCGGAACAGATTTGCAGGCGATACCGGATGAGGACCTGAAGGCGGAAGTTGATCGGGTGGCCGTATACGCGCGCGTCAGTGCAGAACATAAGCTGCGAATTATCCGCGCATGGAAGGCTCGGAACGCGGTGGTCGCAATGACCGGAGATGGAGTCAATGACGCGCCGGCAATCAAAGGGGCGGACATTGGTATCGCAATGGGACGCACCGGAACGGAAGTCACAAAGCAAGCTGCCGACATGGTCATCACCGACGACAACTTTGCGTCGATCGTTGCCGCCGTGGAAGAGGGGAGAGGTGTTTTTAACAATATTCGGAAAACGCTACAGTTTTTATTGGCCAGCAATGCTGGTGAGTTACTGCTGATGGCAGCGGCGATTATGTTAGGACTGCCTCTGCCGCTGCTTCCGTTGCACTTGCTGTGGATCAACTTGATCACCGATGGGCCGCCGGCATTAGCTTTAGCCGCGGAGCCGATCGGCAAACGCTTGATGCGTCGGCCTCCGCGCAAGAAAAACGAGGAAATCAGCGGCCCTGAGTTCTTCGGTATAGTTCTGTTCAGCGGCTTCATTACTGCTGCAGTCGCGCTGGGAGTGTTCTACTTCAATCTGCAGAGGTCGTCCGTGGAGATGGCGAGAACATTGGCATTTGCGACACTGGTCTTCTCACAATTGCTCCTGGCGGTAGGATTCAGAAGCAGCACGCTGCCGTTTTGGAGCGATCTGTTCACCGGCAAAGTGGCACTGACCATCCTTTGTTCGCTCGTTTTGCAGGCAGCTATTTTCGAAACGGGTTTCGCCGCCGACATTCTGAAATGCGAGGTGGTGCCGATTCGACTCTGTTGTGGGTCCTTGGCCTTTCAGCGGCCCCGCTCGTGTCCCTTGAGATCGCGAAAGCAGTGAAGAGAAGATTGGCGAAGACGGCGACGGCCGCTCGGGCCTAAACCGGGCGGCCGACGAGGAGACTAGGCGGCCTGCGCAGGCTGGGACTCCTGCTGAGCCGGGAAGTACCACGGCACCCTTTAGGCCATCCCCATGGCCTCACTTTACGGGAGACATCGAGACAGGCGAAGGCCAAAGGCTAAAGGCTAAAGTCGGGTTCGGAGGTTTTCGGCGGGACGCCGAAAACAGCGGGCGAGCCGCCCGCGCTCCCCGAGACCGATGCACCTAAGGCAAATTTGTGTAGCCCATTAAAAACCGATCACACTCGCGCGCAGCGCCACGACCTTCATTAAACGCCCACACTACCAGGCTTTGGCCGCGGCGGCAGTCGCCGGCGGCGAAGACTTTGGGGTTGTTGGTCTGGTACTTCTGATAATCGGCTTTGATGTTACTGCGGGGGTCGCGGTCGATTTTGAGGGCGTCAAGCAAGGGTTGTTCGGGGCCAAGGAAGCCCATCGCGAGGAGGACGAGTTGGGCGGGGATGACTTTCTCGGTGCCGGGGACTTCGGTGGGGACGAAGCGGCCTTGGGCGTCTTTGTCCCATTTGATTTGGACGGTGAGGGCTTCTTTGACGTGGCCGGAATCGTCGCCGATGAATTTCTTGACGGTGGTGAGGTAAATGCGCGGGTCGGCGCCGAAGACGGCGGCGGCTTCTTCCTGGCCGTAATCGAGGCGATAGACTTTGGGCCATTCCGGCCAAGGATTGTCGGATGCGCGCTCCATGGGCGGGCGTGGAAGAATCTCGATCTGGACCAGGGATTTGCAGCCGTGACGCATGGCGGTGCCGACGCAGTCGGTGCCAGTGTCGCCGCCGCCGATGACGACGACGTCTTTGCCGTGGGAGGAGATGGGAGGAGCGTGGGAGCGTGAGAGCGTCGAAGCGTCGGAAGCGTCGAGGAGCGACTTCGTGTTGGCGGTGAGGAAGTCCATGGCGAAATGGATTCCTTTTAGGTTGCGGCCTTCGACAGTGAGGTCGCGGGGTTTGGTGGCGCCGGTGCAGAGGACGATGGCGTCAAATTCGGCGAGGAGTTTATCCGCCGGATAGTTGCCGCCGATCTCGGTGTTGCAGACGAACTTGATGCCTTCGTCTTCCATTTGCTTGATGCGGCGGAGGACGACTTCGCGCTTGTCGAGCTTCATGTTCGGGATGCCGTACGTGAGGAGGCCGCCGGGGCGGTCGGCGCGCTCGAAGACGGTGACGGTGTGGCCGGCGCGATTGAGCTGCGCGGCGGCGCATAGGCCGGCGGGGCCGGACCCGACGACGGCAACTTTCTTGCCTGTGCGGACGGCGGGCGGTTCGGGAACGATCCAGCCTTCTTCCCAGCCGTGGTCGGCGATGGCGCACTCGATGTTCTTGATGGTAACCGGCGGCTCGTTAATACCGAGCACGCACGAGCCTTCGCAGGGAGCGGGACAGACGCGGCCGGTGAATTCCGGAAAGTTGTTGGTCTTGTGGAGGCGGTCGAGCGCTTCCTTCCAAAGGCCGCGATAAACGAGGTCGTTCCACTCGGGGATGAGATGGTTGATGGGGCAGCCGGAGGCCATGCCGGAGAGGAGCGTGCCGGTGTGGCAGAAGGGGATGCCGCAATCCATGCAGCGCGCGCCTTGCTTGCGGAGTTTCTCCTCTTCCATGTGGAAGTGGAATTCGTTCCAGTCCTGGATGCGCTTGATGGCGGGGCGGTCCAGGGGGAGCTCGCGGAGGTATTCGATGAATCCGGTGGGCTTACCCATTTTAATTAAAAATTAAAAATGAAAAATTCAAAATGAAGGAGGCAGTTCGTTCTCGTTTCGTCATTTTTAATTTGTAACTTTTAATTTTTAATTTTATTAGCTGCCGCCGATGCGGGAGACGTCTTTGGCGTTGGCTTCGAAGGCGGCCATGACGGCTTCTTCGCCGCTGAGGCCTTGAGCGGTGACGGTTTTGATGGCCTGGAGCATGCGTTTGTAATCTTTCGGCATCACTTTGACAAATTTGGGGACGTAACTTTCCCAGTTCATGAGAATGTGCTCGGCGCGAATGCTCCGCGTGTGGCGGAAATGGCGCTCAATCATGCGCCGGACTTCGGAGATTTCCTCGGGATCATCGAGCTTCTCGAGGCCGACCATCTGCTGGTTGCAACGGTTCGGGAAGTCGCCGGTTTCGTCGATCACATACGCGATGCCGCCAGACATGCCCGCGGCGAAGTTGCGACCAGCCTGGCCGAGGACAACGACGCGGCCGCCAGTCATGTATTCGCAACCGTGGTCGCCGACGGACTCGACGACGGCGCTGACGCCGGAGTTGCGGACGCAGAAACGTTCGCCGGCCATGCCGCGGATGTAGGCTTCGCCGGAAGTTGCGCCGTAGAAGGCGACGTTGCCGATGATGATGTTCTCCTCGGGCGGGAAGGTCGAGCCGTGCGGCGGATAAATGACGAGCTTCCCGCCGGAAAGACCCTTGCCGAAGTAATCGTTGGCATCGCCCACCAAAGTGAAGCTCATGCCGCGCGGCATGAACGCGCCGAAGCTCTGGCCGGCCGAGCCGTTGAACTTGAGTTGGATGGTGTCGTCGGGCAGGCCGTTGAAGCCCCAGCGTTTGGTGACTTCGTTGCCGACGATGGTGCCGACGACGCGGTGAACGTTCTTGATCGGCAGTTCGGCGAAGACCTTCTCGCCTTTGTCGATGGCGGGCTTGCAGATGTTGAGGAGGCGCGTGACATCGAGCGAGCTTTGGAGGCCGTGGTCCTGGTCGATCTGGCGGTAGCGACCGACTTCAGGGCCGACGGGCGGC
>JAICHC010000483.1 GCA_025922795.1 Candidatus Binatia bacterium
AGAAATTGTTCCTCGTAATACCCAGCCTTGGCGAGCCGTTGGCCGAAGGGATCGACGATTTCCGAGCCGCCCCAAAAACCGACCCCGTCCTCGAATCCGCAGCGGTTGCCGTAGATCATGAACAGGCTGTAGGTCTCCGCGTAGGCTCGATTGATCATCTCCCAATAGCGTGCGGTGTCATCCTGAACCTGATTGTCGACGATGCCCCGCAACGGGCTCGCCGACGGGCACAGTACCGCCAACGCTCCGTCAAGCGCCGCCAGATAGATCGTCGACGGGTGCCACAGGTCCTCGCAGATCAGCAGCGCCAGGCGACCAAATTTGCAATCGAAAGCACGGATACGGTCGCCGCGGGCGAAATAGCGTTGTTCGTCGAACATGCCGTAAGTTGGCAAATAGACTTTACGGTGCACATGCCGGACTTCACCGTCTTCAAAATAGATCGCCGAATTGAAAAAACGGTGGTCGGCACTTTCTTCCACCAGCCCGGCGACAAACGGCAGCTTGCGGCTGAGCTGCTTAAGCTTCTTGATCTCTGCGGACTTCAAGGTTAACGCGACGCTCGGCACCGTGTCGCGCAGAAAATAGCCGGTCAGGCTCAGCTCGGGAAAGAGCAGAAAATCGGCAGTTTTCTCGATTGCCTGTCGAATGTTTTCCTCATAGAGCGCAAGGTTGGCCGTGAGATCTCCGAGTTTCGGGTTGATCTGAGCAATGGCGATGCGAATCGACACAGATTTGGCTCCGTTTTCAATGAGCGAAGGAAATGTTTTAGAAATAACATAGGGTTCGGTTCACTTGCAATTTAACCGCCGCGCGCTTATTTTCGATGTGTGACAAGTTAGATGGGCGTGGACGATAAAACCATAATTTTCGGCAAGGATCTTTGACCCTACACCGCAGCGGCCCGGGAGGCCTACGCTCGCCGCAAGATCCCCTTTGAATACTTGAACGTACTCGAGGATGACCAAGCTCTTGCCCGGATGCTAAAGCTCGCCAATGGACGCCGCCAAGTACCCGTTATCTTCGAGGCCGGCAAAGTCAGCATCGGTTTCGGCGGTTCCTGAGAAGTCTAATCGGCCGGCGGTCGTCGGCACATGACCATCACCACTTATACTTTTAAAAAGAACGCAACGCCCGGGAGGTATCAGAGCCGGTGACCGACCGATGGACCCAGCTCATCGGCGACAAGATTCGCAGCGCCTTCGGCGCAGTTGCCCAGATCGATGCACTCGCTCCGCTCGCAGGGGACGCCTCGAGCCGGCGCTATTACCGCGCTAACTTGCGCGGCCAGGGGGCCCCCGAGTCGATCATTGTCATGCAACTTCCCCCTGACAGCGGACTGCCGCTTTCCACTGAGGAATTGGCCATTTTCAAAGAAGGCCCGCGAGAATTGCCGTTCCTGAACGTGCATCGCTTTCTTGTCGGCATCGGCGTCCGCGTCCCGGCAATTTACGGCCATTGGCTGACCGAAGGCATTCTCTTGCTCGAAGATCTTGGCAATACGGCTCTGTGGGACCGGGTGCAAGGATGCGATGACGACGAAGTTATCGCCTGGTATCAAAAGGCCATCGACGAGCTGTTGAAGCTGCAGGTTCGAGGCACGCAGGAGCGCGATGATTCATGCCTTGCCTTCCAGCAGCGTTTCGATGCGAAGCTTTACCGCTGGGAGTTCGAGCACTTTATCGAGTGGGGCTTGGAAAAACGGCCCGGAGCCAAGATCAAAAATGGAGTGACTCGCACGCTGAAAAAAAGTTTCGACCTTATTGCCGCCATCCTCGAAGGCCAAAACGCTTGCTTGGCTCACCGCGATTATCACAGCTGGAATTTGATGATCCACGATGACGAGGTGCGCGTCATCGATTTTCAAGACGCGCTGCTGGCGCCGCCGCAATATGATTTGGCCTCGTTGCTCAATGACCGTATCACCGACAGCATCGTTCGGCCGGAGCTCGAAGAACGACTGGTCCGGTATTACATAAACCAGCTCAGTCGGCTCGATGGGCGCGCGATATCGACGGATGAATTTTTCGAGATCTATCGGCTTTCGGCGATACAAAGAGATCTGAAGGTCGTCGGGCGCTTTTTCTATCTCGATCTGGTCAAAGGTAAACCGGCCTACAAAAGATTCATTCCGCCGACTGCGCGCCGTTTGCTGCGGAACTGCACGCTGACGGAGCCAACCAGGAAGCTCTTGCCGCTGCTCGAGGAACATTTCGAGGCGATGCAGTGAAGGCTATGGTACTCGCCGCCGGTCAGGGGACGCGCCTGCGCCCGACCACCGAGAGCATGCCCAAGGCATTGGTTCCGATCGCCGGGCGGCCGATGATCGAGTACGCGCTGTTGCTGTTGCGCCATTACGGCATCAATGAGGTGATCATCAACCTGCATCATTTTGGCGAGCAGATCGAGCACCGGCTGGGCGACGGCAAATGTCTCGGACTCGAAATAACGTATTCAAAGGAACCTGACTTGCTCGACACCGGCGGCGGCCTTCTCAAGGCCAAACGCTTTTTGCATGACAGTGCGTTCATCGTAATCAATACCGACGCACTGATCGATTTGAACTTGGCGGAGCTGATCGAGTTTCACCGCAAGACCAACGCGGCAGCGACGCTTGTGCTGCGCGCTGATGAGTGCGCGGACGAATACGGCTCCATCGACATCGATGCCAGCGGCCGCATCTGCCGGTTTCTCGACAGCAAGGCGCCGCTCGCGCCGGTCGGCGCCACGCGCAAGCTGATGTTTACCGGCGTGCAAATACTCGAGCCGAAAGTTTTCGAGCACATGGATGATATCGGCACGACGCGAAAATTCAGTACCACCAAACATACCTACCCGCGTATGCTGCTCGGGGGCGAGCGGCTCTTCGGTTTTTATTTCGGCGGCTTCTGGCAGGATCTCGGAACGCCGGCGCGAATCCGAGAAGCTGAGTTAACGCTCCACACCGGCCAAGCGCGGCTGCACTTTCTATGAATTTACGTGAGCCGGAGCTTTAAAATTGCCCCCGTTGGAGAAAAACTGTCCATTCATGCATCATGATGGACAAGAAAGGCCGGAACTTCGCGCGCTCGTCGATCCAAATACCTCGACAGTACCCCGGCTTTCCCGCCAACACGAGTTGGCGGGAAACTTGCACGTCTTAGAAAGCTGTACCAATTCGTAAAGTGTCCATGATCGACCAACTGTTAGACGAGCTCGTCAGCCTGCAAAATCCCGATGGCGGTTGGGGCGCGGCCGCAGGCAACGGCAGCAACACCGAGAGCACCGCGCTGGCGGTTGCTGCGCTCCAATCCCTGGGCGAGCGTTCCGCCCCGGACAGGGTCCTGCGCGGCGTCATTTGGTTAGTTCAGCACCAGAATCCAGACGGTAGTTTGCGGTTGAATAACGTGACCAACACAGGCTCCTGGACGACGGCTTTGGCGATTATCGCGCTCAGCGCATTTCCGGAATATCAACTCAAGGTGCTCGAGGCAGCCCGCTGGCTTTTGCATCAGGAAGGAAGCAAGCCCGGCATCTTAGCGGAAATCATTTTGTTTTTCACCGGCAAGAGTAAGGCTAACGAGCTCAACAGAGACTTGATCGGCTGGTCTTGGGTGCCTCATTCATTTAGCTGGGTCGAGCCGACTAGTTACGCCTTGGTCGCCCTTAAGAAAGTCAAATCAGCGCTCGGCGAGACCAACGTCGATGAGAGAATTCACCAGGGCGAAGCAATGATCTA
>JAICHC010000484.1 GCA_025922795.1 Candidatus Binatia bacterium
GAAATCTCGATCATCTCGGCGCGAAACATTTTTCGCGCCATCAACAAAGAAAAATATGAGATCGTCGCCGTCGCCATCGATCGGCAGGGCCGCTGGTTTCTCGATCAGGGCGCGCGTCTGCTGCGCGACCCGACGGCATCCACCATCACACCGGCGAGGGCGGAAAATGCCGCCGCCGTCATTCCCGGTGAAACTTCAACGCCGCTCATGCGCCCGTCATCGCGCCAGGCCATCGGCGCTGTCGACGTCGTATTTCCCATCTTGCATGGTCCGTTCGGCGAAGACGGCACGATTCAAGGCTTGCTCAAGCTTGCCGGCGTTCCATTCGTCGGCGCCGGAGTTTTGGCTTCGGCCCTCGGCATGGACAAGGACGTGATGAAGCGGCTGTTGCGCGATGCGAAAATCGCGATTGCCAAGTTCCAGGTCTTCGAGCGTCGAGAGCAACGCGCCATCAGCTTCGCCAAGGTCCGAAAGGCCCTCGGCACGCCGCTATTTGTCAAGCCAGCCAATCTGGGCTCTTCAGTCGGCATCAGCAAAGTGAGCCGCAGCAGTGAATTCGCCGTCGCGATCAAGAAGGCTTTTCGCTACGACGACAAGATTATTGTCGAGGAAGGCATTCGCGGCCGTGAGATCGAATGTGCGATCCTCGGCAACGAGAAACCAATCGCATCACTGCCGGGCGAGATCATCGTTCAGCATGATTTTTACTCGTACGATGCCAAATATATTGACAATCAAGGCGCGCGCCTGGAGATTCCCGCACGCCTACCGCAAGCCACGGTGAGACGCATTCAGAAAATCGCTGTGCAAGCCTACCGCGCGCTGTGCTGCGAGGGAATGGCGCGGGTCGACTTTTTTCTGCGACCGAATGGGCAAGTGCTGGTCAACGAAATCAACACGATTCCCGGGTTTACAAAAATCAGCATGTACCCGAAAATGTGGGAAGCGAGCGGCTTAAGCTATACTCGGCTGATCGACCGTTTGATCCAGCTCGCGCTGGAAAGATCACGCAAAGAAAAACGACACCGAAGCGCGAGATAAACTTGACGCGTGCCACGGATTCCGAGGATTTTTCACCCGCCCGCCACGGGCCGTATCTCCGCATTGGCGGCGGGGCAGGCGTCCCCAGCGCCTACGCACATATCAAATGCCGCATCGAAGGCTTGCGGCCGGAGCACGCCGCGAGGCACGAGCCTGGGTCCGGCGCTCTCACCTATTTGAATCGCCAAGCTTAATTAATGATCGCGCGGCGATTCGGGCCGGCTAATCCATTTGCCGGCGCAGGAACGTCGGAATATCGTACTTGTCCTCGTCTTCAGAACTAGCGTTGAAATCGAAATTGTTTTTGTTCAACGTAACCGTTTCGACTTCGTCGCTGCCGCTCTTTTTGCGCTGCCAAGTCGGCGTGTCGAGATCGTCGACGATTGTCCCCAGATGAACGACCTTCTTGTCTTTTTTCGTGGCGTTGGCGAGGTTGGCGACGCTCGCCAGAGGTGACGGCGCGGGTTTTCTTTCCTCTTTCTCTTCGCCGAAGCCGGTGGCGATCACCGTGATGCGGATCTCGTCGGTCAAGCTTTCGTCGATGACCGCGCCGAAAATAATGTTGGCGTCGTCGTGCGCCTCTTCCTGGATCATGGACGCGGCTTCGTTCACTTCGTGCAAACAAAGATCTGGGCCGCCGGTGATATTGATTAACACGCCGCGGGCGCCCTGGATCGAGATGTCTTCGAGCAGCGGGCTCGAGATCGCTTTTTGCGCCGCTTCGATGGCGCGGTTCTCACCCGAGGCCGCCGACGCGCCCATCAGCGCCAGGCCCATCTCGGCCATCACCGTACGCACGTCGGCAAAATCAAGATTGATCAGCCCCGGCGTGATGATCAGATCGGAGATGCCGCGCACTGCCTGCAGCAGCACGTCGTCGGCCTTGTGAAACGCTTCGAGCATCGTTGTGGTCTTGGCAGCGATGCTCAACAAACGCTGGTTGGGAATCACGATCAGCGTATCCACGCTCGCCTTTAACTCGTCGATGCCGTCATCGGCCTGACGCATGCGCTTTTTGCCCTCGAAGAGAAACGGCTTGGTCACGACACCGACGGTCAGCGCGCCTGCTTCCCGGGCCACGCGCGCCAATACCGGCGCTCCGCCCGTGCCGGTGCCGCCGCCCATTCCCGCGGTAATAAAGATCATGTCCGAGCCTTCGAGGTACTCTCTGATCTTCTCCTGGTCTTCCAGCGCGGCACGCCGGCCGATTTCCGGATTGGCCCCCGCGCCCAATCCCTTGGTGACCATGCCGCCGAGTTGAATGCGCACCGGCGCCAGGCTCGC
This sequence comes from Candidatus Binatia bacterium, assembly GCA_025922795.1. Next base: position 2,326 of record JAICHC010000484.1, read on the forward strand.
TTCCAAGGATTGTGCGTCGGTGTTCGCCACCATGAAATCGACCCCGCCAAGTTTGGCGCCGATCATGGTGTTAACGGCGTTGCTGCCACCACCCCCGATGCCGATCACCTTGATGCGTGCGGTCAGACTATTCTGTTCGACAATCTCAATCATAAGCTCTCCTCCTCCGGAAAGTCGTTAAATTTCGTTTGTTGATTAAAAGAACTCACTGAACCAATCCGACATGCGATGCTTGACCTTGGAGAGAATCTTATCCTCGCGAATGCGATAAACGTTACGCTCGTGGCGCTTCATGCCGTGCAGGACCAAGCCCACGCCCGTGGCATAGGTTGGATTGCGGATGATATCGACGAGGCCGCGCACATGCGCCGGTAGACCGAGCCGCACCGGCGAGCCGAAAGAGCGTTCGGCCATTTCCACGGCTCCCGGCAACAGCATCGACCCGCCCGTGATCACGATTCCTGAAGTCAACGCCCCTTCGAAGCCCGATTTGACGATCTCTTTTTGCACCAGCTCGAAGATCTCATCGAGACGCGGCTCGATGATCTCACAGAGAATTTGCCGTGACACGCTGCCGGCGCCCTTGCCGGCCACGCCCGGCACTTCAACCCGTTCACTCGCCGGCACCATCACCGCTTTGGCGGAACCGTACCGCTGTTTGATTCGCTCGGCGTCGTTGAACGGCGTTCGCAGTCCGGCGGCGATGTCATTGGTCACATGATTGCCGCCGATGCCGACCACCGCAGTGTGCTTGACCGCGCCGTCGTGATAGATAGCAATGTCGGTGGTGCCGCCACCCACGTCGACGAGCACCACGCCCAGCTCGCGTTCCTCGTCGCTCAGCACGGCTTCGGCCGCCGCCAGCGGCGCCAAGACCATCTCGGCGACATTCAAACCAGTGCGGTTGCAACACTTCACGATGTTCTGCGCCGAAGTTGCGGCGCCGGTTACGATATGGACCTTGGCCTCCAAGCGTACTCCGGACATACCCAGCGGCTCACGAATGCCGTCCTGATCATCGATGACGTAATCCTGCGGCAGAACGTGCAGCACGTCACGATCCATCGGGATCGCCACCGCGCGCGCGGCATCGATGACCCGTTCCAGGTCGCGCTGCGTTACTTCCTTATTTTTCACAGCGACGATACCGTGGCTGTTGAACGCCTTGATATGCCCGCCGGAAATGCTCGTAAACACAGTGTGGATCTCACATCCCGCCATCAGACCCGCTTCCTCGACGGCTTTTTTGACGGAGTTCACCGTGCCTTCGATGTTGATGACCACTCCTTTGCGCAATCCCTGCGAGGGATGCGAACCGACGCCGATGATCTCGACCCCCTGCTCGCTCATCTCACCGATGACGGCACAAACTTTGGACGTACCGATGTCCA
>JAICHC010000485.1 GCA_025922795.1 Candidatus Binatia bacterium
AGAAGCATCTCGAAAACCTCGCCATGCAAAGCGCGACCTTGTCCCAGGAGACACATCAGCTTCGGCGAATCCTCAGCTCAAACCAGGCGCGCGGCCGCTGGGGTGAACAGACCTTGCGCCGGGTAGTGGAGGCCGCCGGCATGAGCGCGCACTGCGATTTTTGCGAACAAACCCAATCCGGTGATTCCAAACCCGATTTGCTGATCAAACTTCCCGGTGATCGTTTGATCATTGTGGACGCGAAAGTGCCCGATCTCGATTTCCTCAACGAGATCGACGCCGCCGATTCCGTCAAGCGTGCCGAGGCGCTCGCGGCGCACGCGGCGAAGCTCAAAGGAACGATTCGGTCCCTCGCAGAGCGCGACTACCCTCGCCAATTTCCGAGCGCTCTTGACTACGTCGTTCTGTTCCTCCCCGCCGAGTCGTTGTTCAGCGCCGCCCTCGAAGGCGATCAGGAACTGATCGTCTGGGCGGCGAGCAAGCAAATCCTCCTGACCACGCCGGCATCGCTCATTGGCTTGCTCCACTGCATCCAGGTGAGCTGGCAGCAGCACGCACAAACGGAGAATGCTCGCCTCATCGCGCAATCCGCCAACGAACTCTACAGCCGAGTGCAAAAATTCATCGAGCACTTCGAAAAAATCGGCAGCGGACTTGAAAAGGCCAACCGCGCTTTCAACGACGCCGTGTCCAGCTACTCCAGTCGCGTGCGCCCGCAAGGCGAGCGCCTGGCAGACCTCGGTCTCGACACTGCCGGAAAGCAGTTACCGGAAGTTCCGCCCATCGAAATCAGCCTCCGCGCAGTAGGCGCCAACGGCGACGCTGAACTCGATCTGGGATTGATCGAAAGCCAATCTATTTCCAGTCCACCTTCGCAGATGGCGAACACGTAACAGGCATGTGAAAAAAAGCCGATCCGTGTTCGTCCACCGGCTCTTGACATCGTATTGACGCTTGCTGTAAACAAACTTGTATGACAGAGGTAGTGTCATTACGGATGCCATCCGACAAGGTTGCTGCGATTGACCGGCGAGCGGCGGATTCCGGCTTGGACCGCAGCAAATATCTGCTGCGGCTCGTCGAGCAAGACCTGGCTCGTCCAGCTCCGAAATTCAAGCGCCGTTTTGCTAGTATGCATTTGTTGGGAAAGTTTCGCTCCAGCGGGAGTTCAAATGCCGCGGTCCGCGCAGTGATGAGGGCGCACGTTGAAAAAGATCGCTGATACCGGTCTGCTCATCGCCGGTTTTGATTCCCATGATCCTCATCACGATTGGGCAATAGGCCTGTTCGAGCAGCAAGAACCGCCATGGCTGGTTTGCGAACCCGTTTTACACGAAGTTTGTCTAAATATCCGAACCCCTGAACCGGTGCTTGAGATGTTAAAGGTTGGCGATCTGGAGATCGCGTTCAACCTCAATCAGAATGTCGCTGAAGTGCTGGTGCTTATAAAAAAATACCGGGAGCAGGAGATGGACCTCGCTGATGCTTGCGTTGTGCGAATGAGCGAACTGTTCGAAGATTGCCGGGTTTATACCGTCGATCGGACTGACTTTTCAGTATACCGGCGGCACTCACGCCGTCCGATTCCCTGTGTCTTTCCGGAGTAGCTTCTGGCGCTCAGGAGCCCTGTGGGTCATAATCGTACGGGAAAGTGAACAATGAAAAAGATTCTGAAGCCGGCCGTGAAGGAAGAATACGAATTAATCTGCGACGTGACCGGAAAACCAGCCGTCGCGAGGCTATTCATGAACTTCTGGTACGGCTCGAGACGCGACCTGGAGGTTTTGGATGTGGATCTTTCAGATGAGATCGCCGAAGAAGTTCTCCAACTTCTCCAAAGCAAGTATCCTCAGTTTCAAACCCGCGAAATCGAGCTTACCACGCGTTGTCCCTTTTGCGAGCGATCCCGAATGTGAAAGCTATGAAATGGACTGACGACAGACTCGACATCTTGCAGAACCTTGAATTCGCTGAAACCTGGCGGCGGCATCCTGAGATGACCGATCACGTGGCCAACCGCGTTTACGAAGCCGCTTTTCAGCTTTATCGCGCCGAAATGCGTGGGCATCAACCCAGCGCGCATACGTTAACGGGTCTTGACCTGGAAGCATTCGACGCCGTCAAAGCCATGTGTGAATTCCGGCTCGGCCGCAGCGCTGCACCGATTCCGGGCGTGGACAAAGTTCACGGCATTCCGATGGATCTGTTGGTCCAGTGCTTGCGCGAATTGCAAAGCTCGGTAGAGCGCCATACCAAGCTCGGCGGAAGACAGGGGTATTTAACCTTTATTGACGGTTTCTTTGCGATAAAGCCCGCATGGGCGCCGCGTACAGGACCTTCATTGGAAGCCGTGGGTTTTAATGCCTTGACCTCCGCTGCCGCGAGACTAAACCACTCCCATTTTCCTTGCTACCCATTGGCTTCACAACAAATGGTTGCGGGCGCGGACTTCGTATGCAATTTGTATGCGTGAAAACGATTACTTATCCCCTGAGGCTGGATGCGCAGTTGTATGGCCGGGTCCGACAGGAAGCCCGTCGGCGAGGGCGCAAGCTGGCAGATGTCTTCCGCGACACCATCTCCTTGGGACTATCCGCCCTTCCCCCCATGCCTGAGGCGATGGACAAACTGATCGCCGACACTTGGGAGAAACTGGGCCCGGCCCCGGAGATCGACTATGAAAAACTTTAACCGCGGCGATGTAGTGACGGTGGATTTGGGTGCGGCGGCGAAGGTGCGCCCGTGCGTCGTGGTATCCATCCCCAACGCCGACAGCCAGCGCAACATGTCCGTGGTCGTCCCGATGACGACGGAAGCACGCGGCGGCGAATGTGAAGTGCCCTTTCCCAAACCGCCCTGGCTGAAACAGACCAGCGTGGTCAACGTGCTGGGCCTGGCCGGCGTGGACAGCGCCAAAGTCCTGCGCCGCATCGCGCCGTTCCCCGCTGGCGCGTTGAAGCAAGTCGAAACCGTGTTGCGCCGGCTGCTGGCGCTTTAGCAGAACTTCTGCGCGCAAAGTTCGTCATTCTCGGAAAAGGTCGGCTGCCGTCTCTGCAGGATTTCGGTGGATTTCGGTTTTGCCTGTAACATGCCTTCATTTACAAGAAAAAAGCCGAAATGCACAGAGCATTTCGGCTTTTTACGAAAAATTGGCGGCTACCTACTCTCGCGGAAGCTATACAACCACTACCATCGGCAACGCTGCGTTTGACGGCCGAGTTCGGAATGGGATCGGGTCGGACCACAGCTTTAGGGCCACCAAAAAAACCGGGACCAGTTAAATCGTTAAATCGGTTAAATAGTAAATAATGGAACCATTCTCCCTATTTAACTTTTTTAACCCATTTAACTTTATTTAACTGACAAAGAACATGCGTGTTCCCTGAAAACTACACACAGAGCGCCTAAGCGCATTTTTCAGTTTATCGAGTTGAAAATCGCATTTCCTTAAGGACAAGGAAAAAGCGATCAAGCCTCACGACCGATTAGTATCAGTCCGCTGAACAGATTACTCTGCTTACACGCCTGACCTATCAACCAGGTAGTCTACCTGGGGTCTTTAGGGGCCTTGCGGCCCGGGAAACCATATCTTGGGATGAGCTTGGCACTTAGATGCTTTCAGCGCTTATCTCTTCCGCACATGGCTACGCAGCGATGCCCCTGACGGAACAACTGCCACACCAGAAGTGCGTCATTCTCGGTCCTC
>JAICHC010000486.1 GCA_025922795.1 Candidatus Binatia bacterium
AACTTGGCGTGCTTCGCGTCTTGGCGCGACTCTATTCCCTTGTTCGAGAATTTCCGCTTTGTTATCTCGAACAATAAATGCCTTCATTTAAGAGTCACTACACTAGATTGCGCTGTTAGTATGACGTAGTCCCGCGTGTTTGCCGAAAAAGGGGTATTGGAGATGAAGAGATTTCTCGTTTCGGTTTTGCTCCTGCTGTCTCCCGCGTTCTTGGGTCCGTCTTCGGCGCCGGCGCAGTCGCTGAAAGTCGGCATGACCTCGAAGACTCTCTTCTACTTACCCTTCTATGTTGGGCACAAGAAAGGCTTCTACAGCGCGGAAAACTTAAAGGTCGATCTGATTCTGATTGGCCGCAGCGACGTGCAGCTCCAGGCCCTGCTCAGCGGCGAGATTCACTTTGCGACGTTGAACTCCGACGGGGTTATCGCGGTCAACGAAAAGGGCGCCAATCTCAAAGTCATCGCCGGTGTCGACAACGCCGCCCCTTACGTGCTGGTTGGCGGCAAAGCCTATAAAACGCTGCACGACCTCAAGGGCGCCCGGCTCGGCGTCTCGAGTCTGCGCGGCGGCGCCACTTCGATCCTGCTGGAATATTTGAAAAGCAAAGGGCTGCATTATCCGAAAGACTACGTGATGACCGTCATCTCGGGAGGCACGGCTGCGCGTTTGACGGCCCTGGAAACCGGGGCGATCGCCGGCGCTGTTCTGGGCGTGCCGTACTCGGACATCGCCATCGACCAGGGCTTCAACCGTCTGGGCGACACCATGGAAGTGATCTCGACCTATCAGTTTAACGGCATCACGGTAAATCCCAGTTGGGCGGAAAAAAACCGGGCCACGGTCGTAAAATTTCTGAAAGCCCATATCCGCTCGTTGCGTTGGATTCATCAGCAGCCCGAGCAAGCGACTGATTTGTTTATGAGCGAGATGGGAGTCAAACAGCCGTACGCGCGAAGAGGCGTCGATTACTTTACCAAGAACAAGATTTTTCCCGTTGACGGTTCGGTGACGCTGGACGGACTGAAGGTCAACATTGACGTCCAGTTCAGGGACGGAGTGCTGAAAGAGCCGTTGCCTGGACCGGAGCGATACGCCGACCAAAGCTATGTGCGGCAGGCGCAAAAAGAGCTGGGTTTATAGGCTGGTTCCTGTCGTTCCAGCGGTTCCAATCGTTCCAGTCGTTCCATGCCGGACAAATAGACAAACAGGTTCGAATCGTTCAAGCCGTTCAACTGGTTCCGCAAGAACTGAAACGTTACTGATTGAAACTAGAAGGAGGACTCGGATATGGCCATCGATGGAATGAAGGTGATTGATCTCGACAGTCATTTAGTCGGTGATCTGGAAAGTTGGGACCAGACGGTCGAGACGAAGTACAAAGAGTTCTTGCCGCGCAAGCTGCCGACGAAAGACAATGAGCGAAAAAAGACGCTGATTGGCACTCGCATCATGATCGGCTCGGAGCTGGGACGGCAAAAGGCGGAAAAGAAGGAGTGGGTCACGGAAGCGGATCTCACGCCGCACGGCCGGGTGCGCAATATGGATCTGGATGGCATCGACGTCGCGGTGTTGTCGCCCAATTCGCCGGCGCTGGACATTCTCTGGTTTGTCGACGATCCGGAGCTCGCCGCCGCCTACGCGCGCGCGCAGAACAACTATATGAACTGGTACTCGTCGCAGCAACCGGGACGGCTCATGTGGGCTGGCGTGATTCCGCTGCAGGATCCGCAAGAGGCGATCAAGGAGCTGCACCGCTCGCGCGCGCTTGGCAGCAAAGCGCTCAACGTCAAAGCGACGCCGATTCCGGGCAAGGAATGGTGGGACCCCTACTTCGATCCGATCTTCGACGAGCTGGAAAAAACCAACACACCGATCATCTTCCACGACACCAAGACCGGCTCGCTGGGTCACGAGCGCTTTGCCGAGAATTTTTTCTTTTCTCACATGGTCGGCCGCACTCTGGAAAGCATGGTCTGCTTGATGGTTTACCTTTGCGGCGGGGTCATGGAAAAGCATCCGAATCTGAAGATCATCTGCCTTGAAACCGGAGCGTCGCAGATGCCCTGGTGGCTGTCACGCATGGACGAGCACTGGGAGAAGTTGCCGCACCTGGTGCCCTGGCAGAAGCGCAAGCCTTCGGATATTTTCAATCAAAGCGTCTATGTCGGCTGCGAACCGTTCGAAGACGGTTTGTTCGAATGGGCGGTCGAATACCTCGGCGGCGACCGTCTGGTGCTCGCTACCGATTCGCCGCACTGGGATTCGTCAGTGCCGGGGCAGGTGACCGGCCCGGTGGCGAAAAGCACAAAAATATCGCAGGAGAATAAAAGAAAAGTGCTAGGAGAAAACGCGATCAATCTATTAGGTTTGGGCCTTTAGCGGTCGCCAATCGATTGACACTCATTGCTACTGTGTTCGCAGACGAGAAGGGAGTGGGCGATGATTCGATACGTAGTCTTGTGTTTCGCTGTCCTCAATTTGCTGCTGCCAGTTAAAACCCTCGATGGGGCATCCGCGCAATCGAAGAGCATCATCGCTCATGCCGCGGTGAACGCTCGGGTTCTGCCGCTATGGGTGGCTAAAGAGCAGGGGTTTTTTGCCAAGTATGGCGTTCCCGCCGACACGATCTTTATCCGTCAGGCGCCGACCTTGGTCGCGGCGTTGACCTCAGGAGACATCCAGATCGGCTACACGGGCGGCACGGCGGTGCTCGGATCGGCGGCGAGCGGATCGGATCTCAAGATACTTGCGGCCTTTACGAACCGGGTGACTTACGACGTGGTTGCGCGCAAAGGCATCAAAACTCCCGAGGATCTGCGCGGCAAGATCTTCGGCGTGCAGAGCATCGGCGGCACGGTCTGGATGGGCGCCATTCTTGCGCTGGAACATTTCGGACTCGATCCGAACCGCGATAAAATCAGCTTGATCGCTGCGGGAGATCAATCGGTCTTGGCTCAGGCATTGGTTGCCGGAACTATCGATGTTACGGTACTCGACGCAGTCATGAGCCGGACTCTACCCCAAAATGGTTACCCGATACTCGCGAGCTGGGCAAGGCCAATATTCCCATTTCAAGCGTCGGCATCGTCGCCAAGGGGAGTTTAATTCAGAAGAATCCGCAGCTCTTCGAGAATTTGCTGAAAGCTTTGCTCGAGAGCGAGGCGTTTATTTTCGGCCCGGCGAATAAACCGAAGGCCATGGTCATCATGAAACGCTACTTGAGGATCAACGACCAGGAAGCCGAAGAGGGATACAAGGACGTGATCACCGGCCTGGATCGCAAACCGCACGCGAGTTTGGATGGCCTCAGAAATGTCCAGCGGCTGATGAAACTGCGCAACCCGGCCGTGGAGAAAGTCAAAGTGGAAGAGCTGGTCGACGACCGTTTCATGAAAAAGCTCGATCAAAGCGGCTTTATCGACGAGTTGTATGCCAGGTACGGAGCGAAGTGAACGGGCCGGTGAAAACGCCCATCTGCTTCGTTGCGCTTGACTGTCTCGCTCCAACGTACTCAAACAGTGCGTCTCCGCTCGCCGAGTCTGCGCGCGCCTCGCACCTGAGACGTTTTGACCAGCCCGGTATCGTTCTTTCACAATAGCAAAATCCTTAAGGACCAGGAGCAAAAGAAATGTATATCGATGGAGATACTCACTATTGGCCGCTTCGTTTCATTGACAAGGTCAAGCATCCGGGGAAAGGCCACCTC